>DATMZP010000277.1:0-12946 GCA_035573595.1 Hyphomicrobiaceae bacterium | reverse complement strand
GGCTTCCTGGGCGCGAGCGGCGCCTGGAAGTTCCATCGTTTCAATAGTTTGTCGCGGAGATTATTTGGTGTCCAAACCGTCCAAGACGCCCCTCCTTGATCAGATCCACACCCCGCACGACCTCCGGCGGCTCGACGAGAGCCAGCTCCGGCAGGTCGCCGACGAGTTGCGCACCGAGACAATCGATGCCGTGGCGGTCACCGGCGGGCACCTGGGCGCGGGCCTCGGCGTCGTCGAACTGACGGTCGCCCTGCACTACGTCTTCAACACACCGGAAGACAGACTGGTCTGGGACGTCGGCCATCAGGCCTATCCCCACAAGATCCTCACCGGCCGCCGCGACCGCATCCGCACCCTGCGCCAGGGTGGCGGCCTCTCCGGCTTCACCAAGCGCGCCGAGAGCGAGTACGACCCGTTCGGGGCGGCGCATTCCTCCACCTCCATCTCGGCCGGCCTCGGCATGGCGGTGGCGCGCGACCTTGCCGGCAAGACCAACAACGTGGTGTGCGTGATCGGCGACGGCGCCATGTCGGCGGGCATGGCCTACGAGGCCATGAACAATGCCGGAGCCCGCAGCGAGCGGCTGATCGTCATCCTCAACGACAACGACATGTCGATCGCTCGGCCGGTGGGGGCGATCTCCAACTACCTGGCGCGGATCACGTCCAGCGGCACCTACCTGCACCTGCGCGACGTGGTCAAGCAGCTGGCCAAGCGGCTGCCGAAGTACTGGGAGCGGCGCGCGGCGCTCGCCGAGGAGTACACCCGCACGTATTGGACCGGCGGCACCCTGTTCGAGGAGATGGGCTTCTACTACGTGGGCCCGATCGACGGGCATAACCTCAACGTGCTTTTGTCGGTGCTGCGCAATGTGCGCGACGCCAGGAACGGGCCGATCCTGGTGCACGTGGTGACCAGGAAGGGCAAGGGCTACCCGCCGGCCGAGGCCTCGGACGACAAGTACCACGGAGTCAACCGGTTCAACGTCATCACCGGCGCGCAGGTGAAGGCCAAGTCCAATGCGCCGAGCTACACCAAGGTATTCGCCCGGAGCCTGATCGAGGCGGCGCGCAAGGACGACCGGATCGTGGCCGTCACGGCGGCCATGCCCTCGGGCACAGGGCTCGACCTGTTCGCCCAGGAGTTCCCCTCGCGCACCTTCGATGTCGGCATCGCCGAGCAGCATGGGGTGACGTTCGCCGCGGGACTGGCGGCGGAGGGCTACAAGCCGTTTGTGGCGATCTATTCCACCTTCCTGCAGCGTGCCTACGACCAGGTGGTGCACGACGTGGCGATCCAGCGCCTGCCCGTGCGCTTCGCCATCGACCGGGCAGGCCTGGTGGGCGCCGACGGACCGACGCACGCGGGCGCCTTCGACGTGGCCTATCTCGGCTGCCTGCCGGGGCTCGTGCTGATGGCCGCTGCCGACGAGGCGGAGCTCAAGCACATGGTCGCCACCGCGGCGGCCATCGACGACCGTCCCTCGGCGCTGCGCTATCCGCGCGGTGACGGAGTGGGAGTGGAGCTGCCGGCCGAGGGCGTGCCCTTGGAGATCGGCAAGGGCCGCGTGCTGCGTGAGGGCACGACGGTGGCTCTCCTGTCCTACGGCACCCGTCTCGCCGAAACCCTCACGGCGGCGGACCTGCTGGCGGGCTATGGGCTATCGACCACGGTCGCCGACGCCCGCTTCGCCAAGCCGCTCGATACCGGCCTGGTGACCCGGCTCGCCCGCAACCACGAGGTCCTCATCACCGTGGAGGAGGGCTCCATCGGCGGCTTCGGCAGCCAGGTGCTGCAATTCCTGGCCACCGAGGGGCTGCTGAACGGGGGCCTCAAGGTGCGGCCGATGGTTCTGCCCGACCTGTTCATCGACCACGATAAGCCGGAGAAGATGTACGACCAGGCCGGCCTCAACGCCCCGCAGATCGTGGCCACGGTGCTGGCCACCCTCGGACGGGACCTGGGGGCCGGCTGGGCGGCCGAACGGGCCTGATCCACCCAATCAGCCGCCCTGACCGGGATCTGTCCGGGTTTTCCAGGCACCCCGTAGTTTACAGCCCGGTCTCAGTGGCTATTTCAGCGGGACGTTGAGCTGCAACCGGCCGCTCCAGGCGTCCGGCACGCCCTGGTCCCCCTCTTCCAGCGCGCCCAGGGCCTGCAGCTTCGGACCGTTGTAGAAGCCGATCGTCAAGCCCGCCTCCGCCTTGAGGCGCATCTCGGCATGACTGTGCGCGCCCGCCGCCACATTGGCCAAGGGGTCGAAGTCCCAGAAGCCTCCCACGACGAGGCGCGGCTCGACAAACGCCGACGATGTCAGGTCCGTGTGATAGGCCAGCTCGGGCCCTACGTCGATGCGGCCCGCAGCGGTGGCGTGCGGCGCCTCGACCACAGCCGATCCGGGCGACGCCTCGTGGGCATAGTTGAAGTTCACGCTGGGCGTGAAGCGCCAAGCCCCGAACGCGTTCTCGTTGGCGAGGCGCGCGGTGACAAGGCGCCGCTGCGCTGCAGTGGCTGCTGCCTCCTCGGGGCCGCCTTGGCCCTCTCCCCACGCCGCGCGGGCGTCGAGCACCAGGCCCGGAGCAAGCCGGATCGTGGTGAAGGGGCCGGCCATCCAGCCCTGGTCTATGAGGCTGCGCTGCGTGCCAAGCAGCATCTCGTCGGCGGGGTTCACCTGTGCCAGCGCTCCGACCGTGACGGCGGACTTGAGCTTGTAGTTAACGCCGACCTCGACGCCACTCGTGGTTGGGTCGATTTGCGGTCCCTCGGCGCCGCCCTGCCGATAGCGCTGGTCGAGCCACTTCGTTTGCGTGCCCGCGCCCGCGTGATTCGTGGCGGGGGCAGTATTCTGGACGGCCGGGACTGCCACCTTCGGCGTAACGGCCGAAAGCGCGTCGCGGCTCAGATCGGCGTCCAGGTTGCCAACCACCTGCAGCTCTTCAACCACCTCCGCTTCGAGGGCCGCGCCGCCCTGCCCCAAGGCCGGTCCCCTTGCGGAGGCTTCGCCGCCCGGCGATCGCTTCGGGGGTCCACAAGTCACGCTGAAGTGGGCGGCAACCTCGCCCTCTTTCGCAAAGCGAAAGCCGAAAGCGCCGCCGCGCTGGGCCGTAAATGACACGACCGTGCCGGACGGTCCCACGAGAAGCACGTGTGGCGAGCCGTCTCCTTCGATCAGCGTCAACGTCCCGAACGGGCCGGACTCGGCCTTGAAGGCGAAACGGAGCGTCTCTCCGCGGTGGAGCGCCACGTAGCGGGTATCGGTGGCTGCGGTGGAAAGATCCACCTGCAGCGCCTCCCGACCGATGGCCGTGCAGTCCACCTCGGCCGTCGCGGAGGCCGGCATGGGCCGCCCAACGACAACGGCGATTGCAGTGGCCGCCACGGCAAGTCTTGGCAGGCTGGTGCAGCGAGTCCAACGCAGTACAGTTTGCATCACGGGGCCTCGGCGGATCTGCGGTCGCGGGAGTCCGGTGCGGTGCAGCAGCCCAGAGTTGCATTGCAAAATGGACCGAATTGTGTGATCTGGCATGCACTTGCGTCGCCGCAGACATTCTCTTGCGGACAGTTTCGGCGCGCTCGTCCTGGCGATGGACAGGGCCGGCCGCCTCTGCTAGAAGCCCGTGTACGCATGGAGCGCGGTTCCGGGCGCGGTGGGGTGCACCTTGCAGCCCCATCTATGGCCCATCGGGGACAAGCCCAACCGCATGACAGGCCCGGGCAGGGCCTGTCGAGCACCGATACAGTCGAGGCAACTCACAGAAGGAAGGCACACCGCTTGCTGGTACAGGTTCGCGACAACAACGTCGATCAAGCCCTCAAGGCGCTGAAGAAGAAGATGCAGCGCGAGGGCATTTTCCGCGAGATGAAGCTGCGGAACTATTACGAGAAGCCGTCCGAGAAGCGCGTGCGCGAGCAGGCCGAGGCCGTGCGCCGCGCGCGCAAGCTGGCGCGCAAGAAGGCCCAGCGCGAGGGCCTGTTGCCCGGCAAGGCTCCGGCGGCCCGTACCGGCGGCCCGGGCGGCCCGGGCGGCCCAGGCAGGCCGGGCGGCCGGCCCGGCGGTCCCGGCGCACGCAGCGGCACCGGCGGCCCGCCCCGCAGCGGCGGCTTCGGCGGCCCGCGCTGACGCATCCCGGAAGTGGCAGACCCCTCTATTGGCGCTCTCGCTCACCAAGCGAGAGCGCTTTTTGCAGGCGCATCAGCCCCCGCGCAGGCTTCCGATCCAGTTTCGCACTGCATTGATGGCGTTGTTGCCATTGATGTAGAGGTCGCTGTGGTTCCCGTTGGGGAAGATCACCAGCTGCTTCGGTTCGGGCGCCAGTCGGGCGAGCTCGCGCCCCATGGCTACCGGCACCACACGGTCGCGCGCACCGTGCAGGATGAGGAGCGGCGACTTGATGCCGCCGATGTAACGCGTGGTCTCGTAGCGGTCGAACAGGAACAGCCGCACCGGTAGGAACGGATAGGCCTTGGCCGCCACGTCGACGATGGAGGTATAGGGCGCATCCAAGATGATGCCTCCCACCGGCAGCTCCGCCGCGATCCTCACCGCGATGCCGGAGCCGAGCGATTCCCCATAGACGATGACCGACTTGGGCGGCACGCCCTCCTTGACCAGCGCGCCGTAGGCGAGGCGGGCGTCGGCGACGTTGACGGCCTCGCTCGGGGAGCCCGAGCTGCCGCCGTAGCCGCGGTAGGTCATCATGTAGACGCCCCAGCCTTCCTCCATGAAGCGCGCGATGCGCGGCGCCCGCACGGCGAGGCTCCCGCCGTTGCCGTGAAAGTAGAGCAGCGTCGGCTGCCCCGGACGCGCCCTGCCGTACCACGCCACGACGCGCGCGCCGTCGGGCGTCTCGATGGTACGCTCCTCGACATCGGCGAGCCCCACGTCGGCGGGCAGCGTGCGATGCCGGTCGGGGAAGTACATGAGCTTGCGCTGGCCGAGGAAGCCGGCAAACCCGATCGCGCCGTACGCGGCGGCGAGACCCACAGCGAGCTTGATCCAGAAAGACATGGGCGGGCACTCGTCCTGTTGTCGTACTCCGGTCCTTTTACCCATCATCTGGCCAGCAACGTGATGCGATCAGAGCCGGAGGCAAATGGTCTCAGGCGGTTGCTGGGCGCCTCCGTTGTGGACTGGCGGTGCCGACCGCCACCGTTGCGTTGACGGCGATTCCGGCGGCGCCCTACGGTCCAGCCCATGCTTAGAGATTCGCACGCTGCCGTGCCGGACGAGCCGGCCCCAGGGTCTGGAAAGCGAAGGAGCGCACGCAAGCCGAAGGCGGCGCGTGCCGCGCTTGATCGGCCGCCGGCGCCACAGGGCTGGCGCACCTCGGACGCCGAGGAACTCGAGCTGCGGCGCTGGCGCGGGCGCACGGAGGTTCTGGGCATCGAGGCGCTGGAGCGCGAGGAGTTATTCGGCACCTTCCGTGTCCGTTCCGAAACCGGGAGCGCCTACGAGGTGGAGATTCGCAACCTCGACCAGCTCACCAACTCCTGCGGCTGCATCGACCATCGCGTCAACGGCCTCGGCACCTGCAAGCACATCGAGGGCACGCTGGACGCCCTGCGCCGCCGCAGAGCAAGGGCGCCGCGCAATGCGGCAACTGTCGGGAGCCCGCGCGTAGAGGTCTTTCTCGACCGTCGGGACGCGCCGCGCGCTGCGATCGCGTGGACAGCCGCTGGTGTCGGGCTGCGGGCCGCACGGGAGTGGCTCAGCCCGTTTCTCACGTCTGACGGCAGGCTCGATGGCGACCCAGACAATATCGCCGCTCTGGTCGCGGCGTGGCCGAAGGCGTCGGCGAAGGTGCGCGGCTCCTTGCGCGTGTCGCGTCATTTCGGGCCGTGGCTGGAGCGGCAGCGGCGCCTGCGCTCGCGTGAGGAGGCTCGCGCCGCGTTCCTGGCCGAGGTGGAGAAGGGCAAGGCCAGCTTCGACGTGGTTCGCTCGCCGCTGCTGCCCTACCAACGCGAGGGCATGCTGCACCTTGCCTTCGGCGAGCGCGCGCTCCTGGCCGACGAGATGGGCCTTGGCAAGACGATCCAGGCGATTGCCGCCTGCGAGCTGCTGGCAGAGCGCAAACGCATCACCCGCGTGCTGGTGGTGTGCCCCGCCTCCCTCAAGGCCGAATGGGAGGAGCAGATCGCCCGCTTCAGCGGGCGCGCCACCCGCTGCGTGTTCGGCCCGCGGCAGGACCGGCAGGCAGCCTACCGAGAGCCGCCCTTCTTCACCATCGTCAACTACGAGCAGGTGCTGGCCGACGCCGACGACCTCAATGCGCTGCTGACGCCCGACGTGGTCGTGCTCGACGAGGCGCAGCGCATAAAGAACTGGCACACCAAGACGGCCAAGCGCGTGAAGGAGCTGCGCTCGCCCTACGCCTTCGTGCTGACCGGCACGCCCATCGAGAACCGTATCGACGAGCTCTATTCCATCGTCCAATACCTGGACCCTGAGCTGATCGGGCCGCTGTTCCGCTTCAACCGCGACTTCTACCAACTCGACGCGCGCGGCCGGCCGGTGGACTACCAGAACCTCGCGGATCTGCGCCGCCGCATTGCGCCGGTGATGCTGCGCCGGCGCAAGGCCGACGTGGAGAACGAGCTGCCCGGTCGGACCTTGAAGAACTATTTCGTCGGCATGGCCGATGAGCAGAAGCGTCGCTACGAGGAGTTCCGCACGATGGCGGCCCGCCTGATCGCGGTCGCGCAGAGGCGGCCGCTACGGGCGGAGGAGTTCGAGCGGCTGCAGCGCTATCTCGCCTGCATGCGCATGATCTGCGACACACCGGCGATCCTCGACCCCACCTGCCGCATCAGCCCCAAGCTAGAGGAGCTGGAGCGGGTCTTAGGCGACCTGCTGGAGGAGCCCGATCGCAAGGTGATCGTGTTCTCCGAGTGGGAGCGCATGCTGGAGATGGTGCGCGAGCTGGCCCGCGAGATGGGGGTGGAGACGGCGTGGCACACCGGCTCGGTGCCGCAGCAGCGCCGGCGCGCGGAGATCGCCCGCTTCAAGGAGGATCCGGCGTGCCGGCTGTTTCTCTCCACCGACTCGGGCAGCGTCGGCCTCAACTTGCAGGTGGCTAGCGCAGTGGTGAACGTGGACCTGCCGTGGAACCCCGCGAAGCTGGAGCAGCGCATCGCGCGTGCTTGGCGCAAGCACCAGACGCGCTCGGTGTCGGTCGTGAACCTCGTATGCGAACAGTCGATCGAGGCCGGCATTCTGGGCCTCCTGGGTACCAAGCAGGCGTTGGCCGACGGCGTGCTCGACGGCCTCGGCGATCTCGACAAGCTCGCCATGCCGTCCGGCCGCGGCGCCCTCATCGAGCGCATGAAGGCGGCGATGCAGGCGGCAGAGGCGGCGCCCCGCATCGTGCCGGCCGACGAGGCGATCGCGGCGGACCTGGCGAGCCGCTACGGCGAACGGGCGCTACTCGTCGAGGCGCGCGAGCGCGGCGACGGCGCGGTCCAGCTGCTGGCGGTGCTCGACCTAGAGAAGGACGCGCTGGCGGTTGAGGCGGCGCGCCTTGCTGCGGCGATGGCCGAGGGCGCGCTGCCGGTGGAGGTCATCGACCGGGCCACCTGGGCCTGCGTGGAGCGCCTGCAGGCGATCGGCCTGCTGCAGCGTACAGAGACGCCGACACGCGTGCTGCACCGGGCAGCATGACAGTATCGACCCGAACACCGGCTGCGCCGACCCACGGCCTGCCGCCGGCCGATCAGGAGCAGGCCGCCGCACAATGGGCGCCGCTACTCGGGTCGCGCAACGTCGCCCCATCCGGCGCGTCCGCTACACCCTGGGCAGCGCGCCCGGGGCCAAGAATTCCGGCAGGCGTCCGAGGAGTTGGGCTGCGGCCTGCATCGCCAATAGATAACCGTAAGCTCCGGCGCCGCAGATCACGACGCTGGCCGAGGCCGAGACCTTCGAGTGGCGGTGCAGCTCGTCGCGCGCATGAATGTTCGAGATGTGGACCTCGACGATCGGCCCCTCGAAGGTCTTCAGCGCATCGATGATGGCAACGGATGTAAAGGAGTAGGCGGCGGGATTGATCACGATGGCGTTTGCGGTGGCGCGCGCCTGCTGGATGAGATCGACGAGCGCGCCCTCGTGGTTGGATTGATGGAAGGCGATCGACATGCCCAGCCGGCCGGCGAAGTTGCGGCAGGCTGCCTCGATCGTCTCGAGCGTGGTTGAGCCATAGATGTGGGGCTCGCGCACGCCGAGCAGGTTGAGGTTGGGGCCGTTGAGAATGAGCAGGTGGGCTGACATTCGCTTGATATCCCTCTGCCGTTCAGCTGGTCCCGGCGAGCGTTCGTTCCCGGGCCGCCGCCGCTTCGGCAAAGACGCGGTGCATGCGCGAAACATCCGCGGCGCGCCCGGCAAAGAGCTGGAACGATTCGGCGGCCTGGTGGACACACATGCCGGCGCCGCCCATGACCCTGCAGCCCTTGGCGCGGGCGCCCTCGACGAGCTTGGTCTCCAGCGGCGTGTATATAACGTCCGCCACCCAATGGTGCCTGGCGACCGTTTCGAGCGGGATCGGTATGCCAGGCACACCGAGCATTCCCACCGGCGTCGCATTGACGACTCCGGCGCAGATTGCCATCGCCGACGTGACGCTGGCGACGGCGCGGCTGCGGCCTTCTCCGAGCTCCGAGCCCAGTCCTTCGGCAAGGCGCCTCCCGCGCTCCATGTCCGTGTCGTAGACGAGCACCGCGTCCACAGCGAGATCGAGCAGAGCGAATGCAACCGCGCGTCCCGCGCCACCTGCCCCGACCAGGAGCACGGTGTTGCCGCGGGCGGCGTCAGCCCCAAATGTCTCCTCGAAGGCGCGGCGGAAGCCGATGCGATCCGTGTTGTAACCGCAGGTCCGTCCGGCGCTGTCCACCGTGACGGTGTTCACGGCTTTGATCTGGCGCGCCTCGGGCGACACCTCGTCGAGCAACGGCAGGACTGCTTCCTTGCAGGGATACGTGACGTTGGTGCCTGCAAAGCCGGCCGTGCGCACGGCGTGAAGCACGCTTTCCAGACTGCGGCCGGGCAGCAGATCGAGGTCCATGAGATGGTAGTGGCCGCGCACGCCCGCCTGGTCGCAGGCGTCCTCGTGCAGCGCCGGCGACAGCGACTTTTGAATGTTGCGACCGATCAGCCCGACCAGCACCCGTTGCATGGCATCGCGCCTTCTCAGCCTCGGCCCTGGCGCAGGTGGCCGCAGACCAGAGCGTACTCGACGCATTCGTTGATGTGCGCGGCAAGGACGGTCTTGGCGCCGGCCGCGTCGCGCTTGAGGGCGCAGTCCAGGAGCTGCCGGTGCTGGCGCGAGACGACCTCGCCGCGGAAGCTCAGGGCGAGTATGAGGTAGCGGAAATACTTGTCGAAGACGGCGGCGTGCGTCTCCATCAAGGCCTGCGATCCGCAGTTGGACATGAGGGCCTGGTGGAACTCGCTGTCATAGCGCTTCCAGAGCTGGTGGTCCGCCTTCTTCGAGGTCATGCCGCGCTCGGTGGCGGCCAGCTTGTGGTGGGCCGAGACCACGCGTCCCTCCCATTCCATGTCGGCGCGGGCGAACGAGCGCTCCATGGCGTGCGCCTCAAGCAGGAGCCGCAGGTCGGCCAGCTCCTTCAGATCGGCCGGTGATACGGGGGCCACCTCGAAGCCGCGCCGCCCTTCCGCCAGCACCAGTCCTTCCGCCGCCAGGCGGCTGAGGACCTCCCGCAGCGTGCTGACGCTGACGCCATACACCTCCCGCAGCACCTCGAGCCGCAGCTTCTGGGCCGGCCGCAGCTTCCCGAACAGGATGTCGGCACGGATGCGCCGATAGCCATCCGCTGCAACAGTCTGGGCGTCGTCAGGCAGGTCGAGCACGGCAGTCTCCGCGTGGTCGCGTTCGTTCCACGTCAACCGAGCGTGGATGTGGCAAGTCATATGCTATCACCAAGCAAAACAACAATCATCAGATGATTCCTGAAACATATGTTGACTACAACATCATAGCATGATGTAAGGTTCGCGGGAGAGTATAAAAAAGCAATGACGGCGCTCCAACCGGGCCGTGCGGCCGGGAAGGGCTATCGGGAGGGGCCGTCAAACGGAGGAGACGCGTATGCGGCTTATCGGTCGGGGCACGATGCTGGCCTGTCTCGCAGGCGTTGCGGCGCTCGGGGGCGCGATGTTCGGGGCCATCGAGCCTGCCTCCGCGCAGGCGAAGCCGAAGCTCAGGTTCTCGGCGGCGTTCACGGAGCAGGACCTGCGGGCGGAGGGCTACAAGGCGCTCGCCGCCGCCTTGAAGGACGATTTCGAGTTCGAGTTCTACTGGGGGAACACGCTCTTCAAGCAGGGGTCCGAGCTGGTCGCCCTGCAGCGCGGCAATCTCGAGCTCTGCAACCTGGCGCCGGCCGACATATCCAAGCAGGTGCCGGCCTGGTCGCTGATGACCTCAGCCTACCTGTTCCGCGACTACGATCACCTCAAAAAGACGTTCGCCGGCGATGCGGGCAAGGAGTTCATCGCTATGGCGCGGGACCAGCTCGGCATTGAGGTGATCCGCCCGGTGTACTTCGGTGCTCGGCAGCTAAACTTGCGGCCAGCCAAGGGCATCACCGCGCCCGCCGACCTGGCCGGCATCAAACTGCGCATGCCGCCAGGCGAGTTCTGGCAGTTCCTGGGAGAATCTCTTGGCGCCAATCCGACGCCGGTCGCGTATGCGGAGCTGTATACCGCCCTGCAATCGGGGGCCGTCGATGGGCAGGATAACCCGCTGGTCTCTGCCCGGACGATGAGGTTCTACGAGGTGACATCGCAATTCGTCCTGACCAGCCATGTCATCGGCTACGACGTGCTGTCGGTGGCCAAGAAAACCTGGGACAGCCTCAGCGCCGCCACGCAGGCGAAATTTCGCGCCGAGGCCGACAGGATCTTCGATGCGAACGCCGCCAAGTATGATGCGCAGCAGCAGGAGGCGATCGAGTTCTTCAAGAAGGAAGGCAAGCAGGTTTACACGCCCGATGTCGATGCGTTTCGGCGCTTTGCACAGAAGCGCTATGTGGAGCGATACGGCAAGGACTGGCCGAGCGGCGCGCTGGAGCGCATAAACGCAATCAAGTGAGTTTCGGCGAAGGGGCTGAACCTTTCGACGCGTCACGTCACACTCTGCGTCCGGTCTGGTTTGTACAATGGCAGTGACGCAAGGATCACGATGGATGCGGGCGGCGCGCTGGCTGCGCCGGCGCGCGGAGAACGTCGCGGCCGGGCTGCTGCTGGTGATGTTCCTGTGCTTCCTTCTGCAGATCCTGGCGCGTTACGTCTTCAGCCGCCCCCTGGGCTGGACCGACGAGGTGAGCGTGCTCGCTTGGATCTGGTGCACCCTTTGGGGCGCCGTGTTCGTGGTGCGCGAAGTGGACGAGGTCCGCTTCGACATCATCTACAGCCTGGTCACCGAGCGCACGCGCCGGGTCTTCACGATCGTCGCAGGCTTCGCAATGCTCGCGCTGTTTGCCACGGCTCTGCCAGCAGTCATTGCCTACGTGACGTTCCTGAAGGTCGAGCGCACCGCTTACCTGGGCATCCGACTCGACTACGCCTATGGCATCTACGTTCTCTTCGCCGTCGGCGTCATCGCTCGCTACGCGGCGCTGACGTGGCGCGCAATTCGCGGGCGTGCTCCCGATGTCCAGCTCGGAAGCGGGTCGGCGCTGTGATAGGCCCGTTCGGACTCTCCGTCATCGCTATATTGGCGCTTGGCCTGCTCGGGTTGCCGATCGGCTATTCGATGATAGCCGGCTCCATTCTCTATCTGTTGCTGGCCAACCTCGACCTCGGCACGTCCGCCGAGCAGATCCTGAACGGACTCTACAACAGCTACGTGCTGCTGGCCGTGCCCCTGTTTCTCTTCTCGGCCGAGCTGATGAACGTCAGCAAAATGACGGATCAGCTGCTGCGGTTCTGCGACATGCTGGTCGGCCGGTTCCGCGGGGGCCTGGGGCATATCAACATCGTGCAGAGCATCATCTTCGCGGGAATGTCCGGCTCGGCGATCGCCGATCTGGCGGGCACGGGCCGGATCAGCATCGACATGATGACCCGCAACAACCGCTATCCACTGAGCTACGCGGCGGCCATCACCGCCGCCTCCGCCGTGATCGGCCCCATCATCCCGCCATCGATTCCGATGGTGCTCTATGCGTTGATCTCGGATACCTCGGTCGGATACCTCTTCCTCGGCGGCGTGATTCCCGGGTTGCTGATGGCCCTGGCCCAAATGGTCATCAACACGGCCATGGCGCACCGCCACGATTATCCCGTCGAGCCCCCAATCCCCCTGCGCGAGTGGCCATGCATCACCACCACCGCTATGCCGGCCCTGCTGATGCCGATCGTGCTCCTGGGTGGCATCTACGGCGGTGTCATGACACCCACCGAAGCTGCCGCCGTGGCTGCCGCCTATGCGTTCCTCGTGGGTGCCGTGTGGTACCGCAACATTAGCGTGGCTGATACCTACCAGGCCGTCCTCAACAGCGCCCGCGCCACCGCCTCAATCGGCATGCTGATCGCCGGTGCGCTCGTGTTCAACTACGTGGTGACGATCGAGCAAGTCCCGGAGACGGTGCGGCGCCTGCTCCATGGCTACGAGCTCTCGCCGGCCATGTTCCTGCTGTGGGTGAACATCATCCTGCTGGTGCTTGGGTGCCTATTGGAAGGCAGCACGATCATCCTGGTCATCCTTCCCATCTTCATTCCAACCGCCAAGGCGCTCGGCATCGATCTCGTGCACTTCGGTGTTGTCGCGGTGTTCAACATCATGATCGGGCTGGTGACGCCGCCCTATGGTCTATTGCTCTTCATCATCTCGGCGATCTCGGGCGCACCGCTGCGCCATATCATCCGCGACACCATGCCGTTCGTCATCGCGATGATCGTGGCGCTCGCGATCATCACCTTCATTCCGGAAACCGTGCT
>DATMZP010000276.1:0-2614 GCA_035573595.1 Hyphomicrobiaceae bacterium | reverse complement strand
GCTGAGAGGTCTCGTCACGTTCGGATGCAGGTAGATGCGGATAAGTCCATCACATCCGAAACACACCCCACCGCGGCTCCGGGATCGGCGCGTTGAGCGCCGCCGACAGCGCCAGCCCCAGCACCCGCCGCGTCTCCTGTGGCGCGATAACGCCGTCGTCCCACAGCCGCGCCGTCGCATAGTACGGGTGCCCTTCGCGCTCGAACTGGTCGAGGATCGGCTGCTTGAACTGGGCCTCCTCCCCGGCGCTCCACGCCTTGCCATCGGCCTCGATATTCTCCCGCCGCACCGTCGCCAGCACGCTCGCCGCCTGCGGGCCGCCCATCACGGAGATGCGGGCGTTGGGCCACGTGAACAGAAACCGCGGCCCATAGGCCCGCCCGCACATGGCATAATTCCCCGCCCCGTAGCTCCCGCCGACGATGACGGTGATCTTGGGCACCTGGGCACAGGCCACCGCCGTCACCATCTTGGCGCCGTCCTTGGCGATGCCGCCGGCCTCGGCCGCCTGGCCCACCATGAAGCCGGTGATGTTCTGCAGGAACAAGAGCGGGATACGCCGCTGGCAGGCCAGCTCGATGAAATGCGCCGCCTTCAGCGCCGTCTCGGAATACAAAATCCCGTTATTGGCGAGGACGGCCACCGGATAGCCCTCGATATGGGCGAAGCCCGTCACCAGGGTCTGTGCGTAGTTGGCCTTGAACTCATCCATCTCGCTCGCATCCACGAGCCGCGCGATCACCTCGCGCGCGTCGTACTGGGTGGTCAGCGCCGCCGGCACCACGCCGTCGATCTCGGCCGCATCGTAGGCCGGCGGCCTGGGCTGGCGCACGGGGATCTCCACCCGCTTCGCCGTGTTGAGGTTGGCGACGATGGAGCGCACGATCTCCAGCGCGTGCTCGTCGTTCAAGGCATAGTGGTCCGCCACGCCGGAGCGGCGCGTATGCACCTCGGCGCCGCCCAGCTCCTCCGCGCTCACCGTCTCGCCGGTGGCGGCCTTCACCAGCGGCGGGCCGCCCAGGAAGATGGTGCCCTGCCGGCGCACGATCACCGACTCGTCCGACATGGCCGGCACGTAGGCGCCGCCCGCCGTGCACGAGCCCATCACGCAGGCGATCTGCGGGATGCCGAGCGAAGACAGCGTGGCCTGGTTGTAGAAGATGCGGCCGAAGTGCTCTCTATCCGGGAACACCTCGGTGTGGTGCGGCAGGTTGGCACCGCCGCTGTCCACCAGGTAGATGCAGGGCAGCCGGTTCTCGCGCGCGATCTCCTGGGCGCGCAGGTGCTTCTTCACTGTCATCGGGAAGTAGGTGCCGCCCTTGACGGTGGCGTCGTTGCAGACGATGACGCACTCCCGCCCCGAGATGCGCCCCACCCCGGTGATGAGCCCGGCGCCGTGGATGTCGCCGCCGTAGAGGCCGTAGGCCGCCAGCGGCGACAGCTCCAGGAACGGCGAGCCCGGATCGATCAGGCGCAGCACGCGGTCGCGCGGCAGCAGCTTGCCGCGGGCGGCGTGGCGCTCCTTGAGCTTCTCCGGCCCGCCCGACGCGGCCTCGGCGCGCTTCTGGGCGAGATCCGCCAGCAGCGCCCGCATGGCGGCCGCATTGGCCTTGAACTCGTCGGACGCGGTGGAGATGGAGGACTTGATCGTGGGCATCGGCATTCCCGGCGCCTTTTGGCGCAGCTGAGCGGCACGAGGAGTGGCAAGCGCCCGAGGCAGGCAACCGTCTGGTGCGCTATCCCTTACTGAGGCTCATCCTTACCGAGGCGCGCTCGGCGGCACAACACGGGGCCACGGAACGTTTCGACTTCTGACGGGTTTCTGGCGTATCGCCGCAACCATCGGCCGCTTACCCGAAAGCCCGCGTCATGAGCAACACCGTCGCCGCCGTCTTGATCGGTCTCGCTGCACTTCTCGGAGAATGCGGCCTTGCGTCGGCCCAGGACAAGGTCGATGAGAAAGCCACGCAAGAGCTAAAGCAGGTCGACCCGGTGCCGCCGGCGACCGGAAAGACCCTGCCCGAGCAGGCCGGCGCACAGGAGCCGAGCACCAAGGGAAAGGGCCACGATTCGAGCACGGCCGTGTTCGTCAACGGGATGCTTGCTGTTCCGGGTGCAGCCGCCGACGCACAGACCGCTCCCGCGAAATTTTCGGCTCGAAACGCGGAGATCGACAAGCTTCCCACCGTGGCCTTCCGCCTTCGCGGTCTGGCCGATGCCCAGAAGCGCGAGATCTATGGACAACTGCACGGTGGGCCAGGTGGCCTGGCGCTCAGCCCTGCCCATGCCGGGCTCGGCGCCGAGATACCCGCCGATATCGCGCTGCGCGATCTCAAGCCCACGCCTGAGAGCTTGACCGCAAGGTTTCCCGAGTTGCGAGGCAGCGGCTACCTCGTCGAAGGGCCGCATGTGCTCCTCGTCGGCAGCAACAACGTGGTCATCGGCGTCCTGGCCGCGCCATAGGCGCCAGCACGCGCGTCGGCTTCGAGCGCCCCGCTGTCAGCAAAGGGTGTAGCGCCTGACGTCGGGGCTAGGCCTTGGCCCCGCCATCGCCCGCGGCGGGCGGCGGCGCCTCGACCGGCCCACCCGCCGCCTTCCACGCCCCGAAGCCGCC
>DATMZP010000275.1:0-2502 GCA_035573595.1 Hyphomicrobiaceae bacterium | reverse complement strand
CACGAGATTGCTTCGCTCCGCTCGCAATGACCCGTGGAGGGAATCAGCATGCAGGCGGATTACGTCATCGTCGGGGCCGGGTCGGCGGGGTGCGTGCTGGCCAACCGGCTGAGCGAGGATGGCAGCGCCAGCGTGCTGGTGCTGGAGGCCGGTCCGAGCGACTGGCACCCGTTCATCCACATCCCCGCCGGCTTCATCAAGACGTTCCACGACGCCCGTGTGAACTGGCTCTACAGCATGGAGCCTGGCGAGTGGACCGGCGGCCGGCGCATCCTTGCGCCGCGCGGCAAGACGCTCGGCGGCTCCAGCTCCATCAACGGCCACATCTACAACCGTGGCCAGAGCATGGATTTCGATGCCTGGGCGCAGATGGGCAACCGCGGCTGGGGCTACGCCGACGTGCTCCCCTATTTCCGCCGCATGGAGCGCCGCCTCGGCGACGGCGATCCCACCTTCCGCGGCCGTGACGGCGCCCTCACCGTGTCCGATCTCGACTGGCGCCACCCGCTGTGCGAGGCGTTCATCGCCGGGGCGGAGAGCCTCGGCATCCCGCGCAACCCGGACTACAACGGCGCCATCCAGGAGGGGGTGGCCTATGCCCAGCGCACCATCGGCAACGGCCGCCGGGTAAGCGCCGCCACCGCCTTCCTGCACCCGGCACGCAGGCGCCCGAACCTGGCGGTGCGCACGCGCGCCCACACCACCGGCCTGCTGCTGGAAGGCCGGCGCTGCGTCGGGGTGGCCTACACCGTAGGGGGCAGACGCGGAGCGACCCGCACCGTCAGGGCCGCGCGCGAGGTGATCGTGTCGGCCGGCGCCTACAACTCGCCGCAGCTGCTGCAGCTCTCGGGCATCGGCCCGCCGCAGCTCCTGCAGTCGCTTGGGCTTCCGGTGCGCCATGCCCTGCCCGGCGTCGGCGAGAACCTGCGCGACCACTACGCCCCGCGCTTCACGGCGCGCGTCAAGGGCATCGACACCATCAACGAGCGCGCCCGCGGGCTGAAGCTGGCGCGCGAGGTCGTCCGCTACGTGACGACGCGCAAGGGCATCCTGGCGCTCAACCCCACGCTCATCTACTGCTTCTGGCGCTCCGACCCCGGCATCGCCACCTCGGACCTGCAGCTCACCTTTACGCCGGCGAGCTATCGCGAGGGCGTGCAGGGCGAGCTCGACCTCGAGCCCGGCATGACCATCGCGTCGTGGCAGCAGCGGCCCGAGAGCCGCGGCTGGGTGCGGCTGAGCTCAGCCGATCCGTTCGCGGCGCCCGTCATCCAGCCGAACTACCTGGCCGAGGAGAGCGACCGCCGGGTGCTGCTTGCCGGCATGAAGCTCGCACGGCGCCTGCTCAGGACGGAGCCGCTGCGGCCCTACTACGACTACGAGGCCTTTCCCGGCGAGACGGTTGAGAGCGACGAGGACCTGCTGGGCGCCGCCAAGCAGCGCGGCACCACCACGTTCCACCCGGCCGGCACCTGCCGCATGGGGCCGGCCGGCGATCCGCTGGCCGTGGTGGACGACCAGCTGCGCCTGCACGGGCTCGACGGCCTGAGGGTGATCGACGCCTCCATCATGCCGGCCATGCTCTCCGCCAACCTCAACGCGGCCACCCTGATGCTCGCCGACAAGGCCTCCGATCTCATCCGCGGACGCACGCCGCCGGAGCCTGTCGTACTGGCGGGTTGACGCCGCGAGGGATCGTAGGGTGCAATAAGCGAAGCGCATTGCACCGATCCCGCCACGAGAGCCACGACAGCGCCGCCAACCAGAACCTGCGAGACAACAAGCGATGAAAGCGGTCTACATCGAGCGCCATGGCGGGCCGGAGGAGCTCAAGTACGGCGACCTGCCCGACCCCGTGGCAGCACCCGGCGAGGTGGTCGTCGACGTCCACGCCGCGAGCGTCAACGGCGCCGACTGGAAGGTGCGCGCCGGCGGATCGTACCAGCCGGCCAGGTTTCCACACATCCTCGGCCGCGACTTCTCGGGCGTCGTGAGCGCGGTGGGCGAGAGCGTCACCGATTTCCGCGCGGGCGATCCGGTCTTCGGGGTCAGCGAGGCCAATCGGGAAAGCTGCTACGCCGAGAAGCTCGCCATCGGGGCGGCCATCGTCGCGCGCAAGCCCGACAGCCTCTCCCACGTCGAGGCGGCGGCGGTGGCGCTGGTGGGGCTCACCGCCGTGGTGTCGATCGAGGAGACGCTGCGGCTGAAAGCCGGCGAGACCGTCCTGATCCAGGGCGGTGCAGGCGGCGTCGCCGCCTTCGCGATCCAGCTCGCCAGGCACATCGGTGCCCGCGTCATCACCACCACGAGCACCGCAAACCTGCCTTATGTGCGAGGCCTCGGCGCCGACGAGGTCATCGATTACACCACCCAGGACTTCACCAGGCTCGTCTCGGGCTGCGACGCGGTTTTCGAGACGGTGGGCGGCGACGTGGCCTTGCGCTCGTTCTCCGTGCTGAAGCCGGGCGGGCGCGCCGCCTTCATCGCGTCCGGCCCGCAGGC
>DATMZP010000274.1:0-2891 GCA_035573595.1 Hyphomicrobiaceae bacterium | reverse complement strand
CCGCCATCGATTCCCTGGTGCGCCAGGGTCTCGACGGCGGCCTGCCGGACGAGACGCAGGTCGTCTACGTCTCGCCGCTCAAGGCCCTCTCCAACGACATCGAGCGCAACCTGGCCGCGCCGCTGGCCGGGATCAGCGCCGAGCTGCGCCGGCAGGGGCTGCCGGAGGTGGAGATCCGCACCTGGGTGCGCACCGGCGATACGCCGGCGCGCGAGCGCAGCCAGATGGCGCGCCGGCCGCCGCATATTGTGGTGACGACGCCGGAGTCCTTCTACCTGCTGCTCGGCTCGGAGTCCGGCCGGGCCATGCTCAAGACCACGCGCACGGTGATCGTGGACGAGATCCACGCGCTGGCGCCCAGCAAGCGCGGATCGCACCTGGCGCTGTCCCTGGAGCGGCTGGTGGCCCTGTGCGGGCACCCGGTCGTGCGCGTCGGGCTGTCGGCGACGCAGAAGCCGATCGAGGACGTGGCGCGGCTGCTGGTCGGCGACGGTCTCAGCCAATCGCCGCTGGCATCGACGCACGGCAAAGAAACAGCGGCAGTCGCCGGTGTACGAGGCGTCCGCCACAACGTCCCCTCCCCCCTTGTGGGGGAGGGACAGGGTGGGGGGAAATCCCGAGCCTCAGATGTGGGGAGTCCCCCCACCCCTAGCCCCTCCCCACAAGGGGGAGGGGACTCCGCGCAGCGCCGGTCTTCCTGTCGCATCGTCGACCGCGGGCACAAGCGCAAGCGCGACTTGGGTATCGAGCTGCCCTCGTCCCCGCTCGAAGCGGTGATGTCGGCCGACGCATGGGGCGAGGTCTACGACCGGCTGGCGGAGCTGGCGGGCGGGCATCGTACCACGCTCGTCTTCGCCAACACGCGGCGGCTGGTGGAGCGCGTCTCGCGGCACCTGGCCGAGCGCATCGGCGAGGACAGCATCGCCGCCCATCACGGCAGCCTCTCCAAGGAGCGGCGGCTGGACGCCGAGCAGCGGCTCAAGGCCGGCAAGCTCAAGGTGCTGGTGGCCACGGCGTCGCTGGAGCTGGGCATCGACATCGGCGAGGTCGATCTGGTCTGCCAACTGGGCTCTCCCCGCGCCATCTCCACCTTCCTGCAGCGCGTCGGCCGCTCCGGCCATGCCGTCAGCGGCACGCCCAAGGGCCGGCTGTTCCCACTGTCGCGCGACGATCTCGTGGAGTGCGCGGCGCTGATCGATGCCACCCAGCGCGGCGAGCTGGACCGGATCGTCTTCCCCGCGCAGCCGCTCGACGTGCTGGCCCAGCAGATCGTAGCCGAGGTGGCGGCGCAGGAGTGGAAGGAGGACGAGCTCTACGCCCTCTTGCGCCGCGCCTGGCCGTACCGGGCGCTGGAGCGCGCCCGGTTCGACGAGGTCGTGGCCATGCTGGCCGACGGCTTCACCACGCGGCGCGGCCGGCGCGGGGCGCTGATCCATCGCGATGCGGTCAACGGCATCCTGCGCGGCCGGCGCGGCGCACGCCTCACCGCGCTCACCTCCGGCGGCACCATCCCGGATCTGGCCGACTACCAGGTGCTCCTTGAGCCGCAGAACCTGGTGGTGGGCAGCCTCAACGAGGACTTCGCCATCGAGAGCGCCGCCGGCGACGTGTTCCAGCTCGGCAATACCTCCTACCGCATCCTGCGCGTGGAGCGCGGCGTGGTGCGCGTGGAGGACGCCCACGGCGCGCCGCCCACCATCCCGTTCTGGCTGGGCGAGGCTCCGGGGCGCACCGACGAGCTGTCGGCGGCCGTGTCGGCCCTGCGCGCCGCGCTGTCCTCGCGCCTGGCCGACGATCCGGCCGGGGGCACGGCGCGGCTGTGGCTGTCGCGGGAGCTGGGGATGGGCGAGGAGGCCACCCTTCAGCTTGTCGAGTATCTCGCCGCGGCCCAGGGCGCGCTCGGCTGCCTGCCCACGCAGAAGACCATCGTGCTGGAGCGTTTCTTCGACGAGGCCGGCGGCATGCAACTCGTCGTGCACTCGCCCTACGGCAGCCGCATCAACCGGGCCTGGGGGCTGGCGCTGCGCAAGCGCTTCTGCCGCAAGTTCAATTTCGAGCTGCAGGCGGCGGCCACCGAGGACTGCATCGTGCTGTCGCTCACCACCGCCCACAGCTTCGAGCTGATGGAGGTGACGCGCTATCTGCACTCGGCGAGCGTGCGCGAGGTGCTGATCCAGGCCATGCTGGACGCGCCCATGTTCATCACGCGCTGGCGCTGGGTGGCGGCGGTGTCGCTGGCACTGCCGCGCTTCCGCGGCGGCAAGAAGGTGCCGGCGCCCCTTGCACGGATGCAGGCCGAGGACCTGATCGGCAGCGTCTTCCCCGACCAGATCGCGTGCGCGGAGAACCTCACCGGCGAGCGCGAGGTGCCGGATCATCCGCTGGTCAACCAGGCGATATCGCATTGCCTGAACGAGGCGATGGACCTGCCCGGCCTGACACGGCTGCTGCAGGGCCTGGAGACGGGGGCCATCGGCGTGGTGGCGCGCGACCTCAACCAGCCGTCGCCGCTCGCGCACGAGGTGCTGAACGCGCGGCCCTATGCGTTCCTGGACGATGCCCCGCTGGAGGAGCGGCGCACGCAGGCCGTCATGAGCCGGCGCTGGCTCGATCCGGCCACGGCCTCGGACCTCGGCCGCCTCGACCCCGAGGCCATCCAGCGCGTGAGGCAGGAGGCCTGGCCCGAGGCCGCCAATGCCGACGAGTTGCACGACGCACTGGTGTGGCTGGGGTTCATTGCGGAGGACGAGGCGGGGCGGGAGGCGGGATGGCCGACGTGGCTGACGGAGCTTGCCGGGCAGAAGCGGGCGGGCCGGATGGCCACTCCGGGCGGCGCGATCTGGATTGCCGCCGAGCGCGTGCCGCAGCTCGCCGCGCTGTGGCCCGAGGCG
>DATMZP010000273.1:0-7765 GCA_035573595.1 Hyphomicrobiaceae bacterium | reverse complement strand
CGCGAGAAGCGCATCTTCGAGGCGCGGCGACTGGCCGAGGAGCCGGCGACGCTGGAGGACCTCTCCGAGGAGTTCGGCGTCAGCCGCGAGCGCATCCGCCAGATCGAGGTGCGCGCCTTCGAGAAGGTGCAGGCCGCTGTGCAGAAGGCTGCCCGCCGCGACGAGGCCGCCACCGGCGCTGCCGCGGTGCACTGAGCAAAAGCTGCGGCTGCCATCAGCAAAACACCACTTGGAGTCCCTGACCGCGCGGCGGCGGGGCTCCTCAAGCCATGCTCCTTCAAGCCATTCCGGCGGCAGGACCAGACAGACGTGTCAGGCGCCCTGCGGCGACAGCTTCTGCAGTGTATCGACGATGGCCATCAGGCCGTTGACGAACTGGTCGCGCTGCCGGTCGGGGAGCGCCTCCAGGATGCGGTCGTCGACCTTCCGAGCCAGCGGCTCAGCCGTGCGCAGCGCCTTGCGGCCCTCGTCGGTGAGCTTCACCGCGTAGGCGCGGGCGTCCTCCTTGGTGCGGCGGCGCTGCAGCAGGCCCTTGCGCTGCATGCGGCGGACGATGTCGGCCAGCGTGGACCGGTCGATGCCGGTACGCTCCACAAGGCCGGTCTGGCTGAGGCCCTCGTTCTGGGACACCGTGACGAGCACGGCGAGCTGGCGCGGCGTGAGGCCGTCCACCTTCATCTCAGCATGGAAGATATCGCCAGCACATTGCCCCGCCCTGTGCAGCAGGTGGATGGGGGAACGGGCGAGCCGATCGTTGTTGTCGCGCTTCATTGCCAGTCAGAGTGCTCTCTAGTTGGTCCAGGAATTACCGGCCTCCCCGCGTACCACCGGCGCACATTCGCCAAGCCGGCAGACGATCCGTGGCGGGTCAGTCTTATGTAAGACTACACTCGATTTGTTGACATGTCATCGCATTTGCATCCATTGTGACGTAGTGTCCCACTTTTTGAGCAGGCCAAAGTACGACTTTGGAACGACACGGTGGCGCCCCGGCCACGGTTTCTGCGGCACCAAGGGGCCGGCGGAGGAACGGCGCATGCCACGCAATCGGCGCATGCCGGTTGGGGCGAACGGGCTGCAACGACGCCGTTTGAGTCTCCCAATCGGGAGACCAGGAGCGCCCACCTACGCTCGAAGTCGGACGATCAGTGGCGGGTTAGTCTTACGCAAGACTACACGCGATTGGTTGACATGTCATCGACATTATTGGCGGCCTTATCCCGCTGGGCACAGGCTGGGCCGCGCAGGCCGGATCAGTCCCTGGCCTCGTGGCGCCTGATCAGGCCGACCTGGGCGACGGCGAACAGCAGCGTCAGCGGCAGGATGCCCACCTTGAAGTTGACCCAGGTGGGTTGCGTGAAGTTGCGCCACACAACCTCGTTGAGGGCAGCCATCGCCACGAAGAAGCCGAGCCAGCGCATCGACAGCTTGTGCCAACCCTCATCGGTCAGCTTGAGGGCTTCGCCCATCATCAGCTTGAGCAGGGGCCGGCCGGTGACGAGGCCGTAGGCGAGGACGCCCGCGAAAAGCAGGTTGATGAAGGTCGGCTTCATCATCACGAAGCTGGGGTCCTGCAGCCAGATGGTCAGGCCGCCGAACACGACCACCAGGGCGGCCGTCACCAGGGGTGGCAGGGAGAAGCGCCCCAGCAGCAGGCGCGAGGCGGCAAGGGCGACGACCGTGGCCGCCATCAACACACCCGTGGCCCAGTAGATGCCGAGCTCGGGCTGGTAGCGCCCTGCGACGTAGTAGGTGACGAAGAACGCAACCAGCGGGCCGAAGTCGATCAGCAGCTTGGCGGAGGATTGGCCCGCTGCCGGGGTTCGATCGGGTTTGGCCTCGAACGTCATCGGCGCGCTCTTCTATTGTCTGGTTGGCGGAGCTTCAGGCCGCCCCATCCTTGCCCTGGGCTGCGGCAGCGTCGGCGAAATGCCTCGCGTCGGGCAGGCGGTATCTCTGCATCCGCCGGACCTGCCACCAGAAGTACAGGCCCGTGACCGGCATGACGATGAAGATCTTGAACAGAATCCAGATGTCCACGCCCGTGAACAGCCGATCGAGCGCCAGCATCTCGAAATCGTCGAAGCCGAGGCGCACGGCCTCGTTGAGGATGGCGGTGGCCAGGAAGAACAACGCCACGTTGCGGGTCAGCTTGTGCCACCCTTCGTCGGTGTAGTGGAACGTCTTGCCGAACACGAAGTGGAAGAAGTCGTGGCCGGTCCTCTGGCCCACCCAAAGTGCGATGGCCACCAAGGTGTTGAACACCGTGACCTTGATCTGCACCCACATGGGATCGTGGGTGATCAGGGTCAGCGCGCCGAAGGTGACGCTCACGGCGCCGGCAACGAACGGCATGATCGGTGGGCGCCCGAGCACCCAGAGGCTCACTACCAGCGAGACCACAGTCGCAACGATCAGCGCCCAGGTGCCGGCGGCGATGCCATACATGCCGTTGACCAGGAACATCGCGACCAGAGGCCCGATCTCGCCCAGCACGCTAACGGTCTGCTCGGCATTGAACGGGAAGTGCCGTCGCCGCCAATTCATTGTTTCCACAGCCATTCTTTCTCATTCAGGCGGCTCTTTGCGAGTCCTGCCCCTCCCCTTGCGTTCCCCTCTAGCCGAGTGCGATGGCGCGTGCAAACTCGCCAGCGTCGAATTCGGAGAGGTCGTCGATCCCCTCCCCGACCCCGATCGCGTGCACCGGCAAGCCGAACTTTGCCGAAATCGCGACCAGAATTCCACCCCTCGCCGTTCCGTCGAGCTTGGTCATGATCAGGCCGGTCACACCCGCCTTGTCCTTGAACACCTCGACTTGGTTAAGGGCGTTCTGGCCGGTGGTTGCATCGAGCACCAGCAAAACGTGGTGTGGGGCCGTTGGATCGATCTTGCGCAGGACGCGAATCACCTTTTCCAGCTCATCCATAAGTGCCTGCTTGTTCTGCAGGCGTCCGGCGGTGTCGATCAGCAACACGTCGCAATTTTTTTCTCGCGCCTGGGTCAGCGCGTCGAAAGTGAGCCCCGCGGCGTCAGCGCCGACATTGCGGGCGATCACCTCGGAGCCGGTGCGCTCGCCCCAGATCTTCAGCTGATCGATGGCCGCCGCCCGGAACGTGTCGCCAGCGGCCATCATCACCTTGCAGCCCTGGACGGCCAGGCTGTTGGCAAGCTTGCCGATGGTGGTGGTCTTGCCGGTGCCATTGACGCCCACGACCAGCACGACCTGCACGCCCTCGCTGCTCGGGATCTGCAGGGGCCTGGCCACAGGGGCGAGCACGCGCTCCACCTCCGCTGCCAGGACGGCACGCACCTCCTCGGTGGTGATCTCCTTCTCGTGGCGGCCCTTGGCCAGGGCGGTGGTGATGCGCGCGGCGGTATCGACGCCGAGGTCGGCCTGGATCAGCAGATCCTCCAGCTCCCCCAGGGTCTCGGCGTCGAGCTTCCGTTTGGTGAAAATGCCGGCGATGTTCTCCGCCAGCTGCGTGGAGGTCTTGGCCAGACCCTGCCTGAGGCGCTGGAACCAGCTCAGCTTCCTCGGCGGCTCGGGCGTCTGTGCCGTACCGACCTGCCGAGTATCCTCGACGGTCCTGGGGTCGATGCCGACGCTGCTTTCGATCGGCGGCGCTTCGATGGTCAGGACTTCAGCCCTCGATTCAACCGTCGGTATGTGGTCGGACTGGACTTGCTCGGACAGCGGCGCGGGCTCGGCCGCGCGCGCCGCAGTTTCGGCGGGCGCTGGCGCAGGCTGCTCCTCGCGCGTGAAGACGCGCCGGAATGCGGAAAAGAAGCCACCTCGCTTTGCAGGTTTGTCGGTCACGGCGCACACTTGGGGGCAAGCGGCTCACCGTGCAAGCGCGAACCGTCGGACCCAGTGACGCGGACGTGCACGAGCTCGCCCGACTCCGCCGCACCGCCATCGGTCTCCACCTCGGCGAAACCGGGTGTGCGGCCCAAGCCACGGCGCTCCATCAACAATTCCGTCTCGCGACCGACTTGCGCATCGAGGTACGCGGCGAGCGCCGCGCGCCCCTTCTCGCGCAGCCTCGCGGCGCGCTCCTTGATGGCGGGGCTGGTGACCTGTGGCATGCGGTCGGCCGGGGTGCCGGCCCGCCGCGAGTAGGGGAAGGCATGGAGGTACGTGAGGCCGCAATCATCGACCAACCGCAGGGAATTGATAAACATTTCCTCAGTTTCGGTCGGAAACCCAGCGATCAGGTCGGCCCCGAACACGGCATCCGGCCTGAGCCGCCGGACCTCGGCGCAGAACCTCACGGCGTCGGCGCGGGCGTGGCGCCGCTTCATGCGCTTGAGGATCATGTCGTCGCCAGACTGCAGGGAAAGATGCAGGTGCGGCATCAGGCGGGGCTCGCCGGCGATGGCCGTGAGAAGGTCGGGGTCGGCTTCCACCTGGTCTATAGACGAAAGTCTAAGACGTTGGAGATCGGGCACGTGGTGCAGGATGTACCTGACGAGCCCGCCCAGGCGCATGCTGCCGGGCAGATCGAGGCCATAGGCGGTGAGGTCCACGCCGGTCAGCACGATCTCGGGGTGGCCGGCCTCCACCAGCCTACGCGCCTGGGCCACGACCTCGCCGGCGGGCACCGAGCGGGAGGGGCCGCGGCCAAAAGGGATGATGCAGAAGGTGCAGCGGTGATCGCAGCCGTTCTGCACCTGCATGTAGGCCCGCGCACGCGAGCCGAAGCCGTCGATCATGGCCGACGCGGTCTCCCGCACCGACATGATGTCGTCGACGATCACCCGCGGGCTGTCCGCGATGCTCAAGGCGGCGAAGGTCTCGGCCCGCATCTTCTCGGCATTGCCGATGACCGCGTCCACCTCGGGCATGCCGGCGAAGCGCCCCGGCTCGGTCTGGGCCGCGCAGCCGGTGACGATGATGCGGGCGTCGGGGTTCTCCCGGCGCAGCCGGCGGACGGCCTGCGTCGCCTGTCTGACGGCCTCGGCGGTGACGGCGCAGGTGTTGACGATCACCGCATCGCCAAGCCCCGCCGCCTCCGCATGACTCCGCATTGCCTCCGATTCGTAGGCGTTCAGCCGGCAGCCCATGGTGACGACGCGCACCGCGGCGGCTCTGCTCGCGCCGGATGCGGGAATGGGGTCAGACCCCTCGCCACGATAGCCGAGATTCTCACGTCGGTCCGAGGCGAGGGGGCTGACCCCATCGGCGCCCGGCGAGGTCGCGGATGCGGGTGGAGATGGAGGCCGTGCGCTCATCGCCCTATGCGGTCTCGAACGCGCCCAGAACGCCCTCGTGCTCCAGCTCGACCGGCCCGGTCATCCAGATGCGGTCGTCCGGCCGCCACTCGATGTCGAGCGGGCCGCCGGGGAGCGTTACCGTCACGTGGCGCTCCGTCAGCCCCTTGCGGGCCGCGCACGCGGCCGCCGCGCAGGCGGCGCTGCCGCACGCCTTGGTGAGGCCGGCGCCCCGCTCCCAGGTCCGCAGCGCGATGCTGCGGCGCGAGGTGACGCGGGCGAGCGAGATATTGGCCCGCTCGGGGAACAGCGGGTGCGTCTCCAGACCAGGGCCAAGCCGCCCAAGGTCGTAGGCGCCGATGTCCTCCACCCAGAACACCGCATGCGGGTTGCCGACGTTGACCACCGACGGAGTGTGCAGCGCCGGTCCGTCGGCCTGCTCGGCACTGAGATCGATGGCGCGCGTATCCTCGAACGGCCGGGAGAGCGGGATATCGCGCCAGCCGAACCTCGGCGCGCCCATGTCGACGGATATGTGCCCCGCGTCGGTCACGCGCGCTGCCAGGATGCCGGCACGGGTCTCGAATGTGAGCGCGCGCCGGCCGGTCTCCTCGGCCACGACCCAGCTCACGCAGCGCATGCCGTTGCCGCAGGCTCCCGCCTCCGACCCGTCCGCATTGTAGATGCGCACGTAGGCATCCGTTCCCGCTGTCTCCGGATTGTGCAGCACCATCATCTGGTCGAAGCGCGGGCTGCCGCGGCGGCCGATGGTCCGCGCCGCCGCAGGCGTGAAGGCCCCGACGCGCCCGCGCAGGTCGACCACCACGATCTCGTTGCCGAGGCCGTTCATCTTCCGGAAGGGGACGGGCGTTGACATGCGCCCTTATATGGCGAGGCTGCACGGCAAGACAATCTATTGCCGCAACGGGTCCTATCCCAGTGGAAGAGAGGCGGGGCGCATTCAGGAGACCAACGCACCGGGGACTATGGATCAATGCACCGGGACAATCGCGTATGGAGTCGGAAGCGGAGGCGTGGCTTGCGGTGCGCCGCGATCATGACGGCAACCTGGACGTCCTGAGGATGGCGGATGCCAGGTTCGCCTGGGAGCTCACCGAGGATCAGGCGGATGCCGTGATTGCGCATATCCAATCCAGCCACCGCAAGGTGCATGGACAGTCATATTGGAAGCTCGCCTATATCAACGGAACGTTACGCGCCTTCCTCAAAGCCAACAACATCCGCGCCTAGGAGCCGCAGCATGGCGAGATCGGAGCAGCGGCCGATGCAGGCAAGATTTGTCGTCACCCTTTCTGCTGTCGTCGCCCTCGCCTCGTACGCCGCCGCCGACCAGACCAGGGCGCCGGCCCGGGCGAGCAAGCAGGTCGTCAAGGTCGAGACTTATGCCAAGGGCCTGGTGCACCCGTGGGCGCTCGCCGTCCTGCCGGACGGCCGGTTGCTGGTGACCGAGCGGCCTGGGCGCATGCGCCTCGTCGGCAAGGACGGCCGGCTGTCGCCGCCACTGGGCAACGTGCCGCCCGTCTGGGTCGTGGGCCAGGGCGGGCTTCTCGACGTGGCCGTCGCGCCCGATTTCGCATCCTCGAAGCTCGTCTACTTCTCGTATTCGGAGCCGCGCGGGTCCGGCGGCAGCGCCACCACCGTGGCCCGTGCGATGCTCGCGCTCGACGGCGAGGGCGGACAGCTCGACGACGTGCAGACCATCTTTCGCCAGCAGCCCGTCGGCTTTGGTGGCCTCCACTTCGGCTCGCGCCTGACATTCGCGAGCGACGGGAGCCTGTTCGTCACCCTCGGCGAGCGCGGCCAGCGCGACAGGGCCCAGGACCTTTCCACGCACTACGGCAAAGTGGTGCGCCTGCGCCCGGACGGCTCGGTGCCATCGGACAACCCGTTCATGAGTAAGGGGGGCGTGAGCACGGGGGGCGCGCGCCCTGAGATCTGGAGCTATGGCCACCGCAACGCGCAGGCGGCCGCTCTGCACCCGGCCACCGGCCGGCTCTGGACCATCGAGCACGGGGCGCGTGGCGGAGACGAGCTGAACATTCCGCTCGCGGGCCGAAACTACGGCTGGCCGGTCATCACCTACGGCCGCGACTATTCGGGCGCCAGGATCGGGGAGGGCACCGCTAAGGCCGGCATGGAGCAGCCGCTCTATTACTGGGACCCGTCGATCGCGCCCTCCGGCATGGCGTTCTACACCGGCGATCTCTTCCCGGAGTGGAAGGGCAGCCTGTTCGTCGGCGCGCTGCGCGGCCAGGCCCTGCACCGCCTGGTGCTCGATGGCGAGAAGGTGGTCGGCGAGGAGGCCCTGCTGAAGGACCTGCACGAGCGCGTCCGCGACGTTCGCCAGGGGCCTGACGACGCCATCTGGATTCTCACCGACGATCCGCAGGGCCGCGTGCTGCGGGTGGTACCGGCTTCCTAATAACCGCCTCCCCGGCCGCCGCCAGGAGTACCTCGGTCGCCAGGTCCGCGCGGCTGCCGCCTGTCCTTGTCCGCTTCCGGAACGGGACTGCGCTCCCTCGCCTTCTCGTCC
>DATMZP010000272.1:0-4369 GCA_035573595.1 Hyphomicrobiaceae bacterium | reverse complement strand
AGACCGCGTCGGCGGTGTCCAGCATGGTCTTGTCGGCTTCCGTGAAGGAGCCCGGCTCGGGAATCTTGCCGCCGCAATTCCGGGCGAGCATGGACAGCGACCGCTGCGCCAGATTGCCGATGCCGTTGGCCAGGTCCGCGTTGATACGGTTGGCGATGGCCTCCGGCGTGTAGTTCCCGTCCTGGCCGAACACCACCTCGCGCAGGAAGAAGTAGCGCAGCTGGTCTGGCCCATAGACCTCGATCAGGTTGAACGGGTCCTCCACGTTGCCCACCGACTTCGACATCTTCTCGCCGCGGTTCAAAACGAACCCGTGGCTGAAAACGCGCTTCGGCACGTCCAGGCCCGCCGACATCAGGAACGCCGGCCAGTAGACCGCGTGGAAGCGCAGGATGTCCTTGCCGATCACGTGGATGTCGGCCGGCCAGTAGCGCCACAGGGGGCTCGACTCTTCGGGGAAGCCGACACCCGTGATGTAGTTGGTGAGCGCGTCCACCCACACGTACATCACGTGCTCCGGCGCGCCCGGCACCGGGATGCCCCAGTCCAGCGTGGTGCGCGAGATGGAGAGGTCTTCCAGCCCGCCCTTGACGAAGCTCACCACCTCGTTCCTGCGCTCGCGCGGCAGGATGAAGTCGGGGTTGGCCTCGTAGTGGGCGAGCAGCCGATCCTGGTAGGCAGAGAGGCGGAAGAAGTAGGTGTCCTCCTCGAACCACTCCACCGGCGTGCCCTGCGGCCCAAGCCGCACGCCGTCGGGCCCGAGCGCGGTCTCCTTCTCGGCATAGAAGGCTTCGTCGCGCACGGAGTACCAGCCGGCGTAGGTCTTGCGGAAGATGTCGCCGTTGTTGGCTCCGGCCATGCGGCGCCAGATCTCCTCCGAGGAGCGGTAATGCCTGGGCTCCGTGGTGCGGATGAAGTCGTCGTTGGAGAGGTTGAGCGCCGCCGCCAGCTCCCGGAACCGCTGCGAGTTGCGGTCGGCCAGCGCCCGGGGAGTGAGGCCCTCCTTCTGCGCCGTCTGCTTCATCTTGAGGCCGTGCTCGTCGGTGCCGGTCAGGAAGTAGACATCCTTCCCGTCCAGCCGTTCGAAGCGCGCGATGGCGTCGGTCGTGATCGCCTCGTAGGCATGGCCGAGGTGCGGCGAGCCGTTGGGATAGGAAATGGCCGTGGTGATGTAGAACTTCTGTTGCCCGCTCATGGTGGCAGGTTCCGTTCGTTTGGCTGATCTGATCGGGTGACAGGACGTGCCCGGCTGGGCGGATGCGAGATCAGCACATTCGGGCCCGGCGCCGCACGGGGGCGCCAGGTGAAGCGGAACGGAAGTTGGGTGCGATGCGCGTCATCGTTCTCGTGGGTGCTCGAAGCCGCGCCCCTGTATCACGAAAGCTGCGCGCGCGCCACTCCCGGAATCCCGACACCACCATCGAGAGTTTGCGAGCCTCACATCTTCGGCTTCGGCAGCCGGCACCCCGGTGTCGTGAGGTCGAGATCGCGCGCGCTGTCAAGGCACGTATAGAACGCATGCACAAAGTGCCCGTAGGGTTGCTCCCTTGCCGCGGCGCTCGTGCTTCCGTCCGGATTGACCTCGCACGGATTATTCAGCTCGCAAGCCGCCTTGTCGCCATCGGACGCAGTGCCGGCAACGCCGATCACCTCTTCCGTGTCCGTGCGAATGATCGGAGAGCCGGATGCCCCGTGCGGCAGGCCGCAGGTGTCCTCGACGCGCAGGCGAAAGACCGGCCCCCACATCCAACTATGCTCCTTCAGCCTGTCGATGGTCTTGTCGACGTGGCATGCCCGGTCGTTCTGCCAGCGCGACGAGGGCATGCGCACCGGCAGGCCCGGCGCAAAGGTCGTGTCCTGTGAAATTACAAACGGCTTGACGCCGGTCCGACGCTCGATCTGGTCGTACGTCTCCGTGAGTCGAAGCAGAAGGATGTCTCCACCCGTCATAGTGGCGTAGACAATTTCATCCGCCTCCAGGCACGTGCGCGGCGCTTCGCTGCTGCCTGTATCGAGCGTCAGCGGACGCTGATAGCTTGTGCGGTGCAGCACCTCGCCGTCCGCGAGCACCGCAAGCGAGCTGTTGCTCGAGGCGATTTGGACAGTTCCCCGGTTGACGCAGTGGCCCGCCGACAGGAAGAGCGCCCGGGAAGAGCTGCTCCGGCCCGCAAACGTGGCGAGCACGCCTGAGCACCTGCCGATGCCTGGCGACTCGACCGTGCCCCGAAGGGATGCAAGGACCTTGAGCACCTCCGGGCTCTTGTCACCGGTGAACTCCGACTCGGTCGGGCACGCTTGCTGACCGTGCGCTGAGACAGGCAGTGCCATGAAGAGCGCAATTGACACCAATGCATTACGCATAATCACCTCCCCAACAAAACGCCGACATTCTAATCGCCCGCCGCGCCACGCGCTACCTCCTCGATGCAAGCGCCCGCACGATCGGCGCCTTGCGGCCGACGTTGCGGCCTGCTCGCGGCAAACGGGCGATGCCGCGCCAAAGAGGGCATCGCGTGGCTATCCTCCTTGCCGATCCGGCTCCGTAACGGCCTCCGCCTCGCGCAAGGTGTGCAGAACCGACAGCAGGTGCGCACGCAATCCGGCAAAGGCCCACGAGCCCGTCATGTGTCCCCGGTCGATGAGCGTTACGGGCACGCCGGCGGCGGCGTAAGCGGCCTGATGATGGGCGCAGGGCATCCACACGTCGTGCCGCGCCAGGAGCGGGAGGATGCGCCGCGTATCGCTGTCCTGGAAGGTCTGGCGAAAGTCCAGGCAGGCCCGCAGATGGTCTGGTTGGGCGAGCGCCTGCGGAGCCAGCAAGCCGCGGCAGGGCGTGGACAGCATCGCATGACTGAGATCGGGGCCGGCCATCAGCGGCACATAGCGGCTCGCCGAGCCGTAGGTCAGGTGGTGCAGCAGCGTCGCGAACGCGCCGAGACTGATGCCGGAAACGACCGACCCCTGCGCCCCGCGTTCCGCGAGGGCCAGCCGAGCCGCCTCCATGAGGGCGACGGAAACAGCACACATGGCCATGAACCGGTCCAGGCTCGCCAGGCCGCGGCAGCAATCGATGTGGGACCGATGGAACGCCGCCCTGATGGCGACGAGATGCGCGTCCACCGGCGCGCGGCGGCGAAAGATCCCGCGGAAGGTATGGTCGGTGGGAATCTCGCCGAGCCCGTGGTGATAGATCAGCACCGGCCGAGACGCGTCTGAGGCCGGTCGCCACCGGAACCCGGCCTGCACATCGCCCACCATCGTGCGCGCCGTGACGCCATATTGCCCGGCGGTGGCGAGCGTGGGCATCCGCAGCTCGACCGCCGCCAGATGATCGTGCAGCGTCGCCGAGTCGCTGCCGCGACGGAACAGCGGCGGGACCAGCCGGCCCATGACCCCTACGTAGAGACGATCGACGCCCTCGTGGAACCAGCGCATCGGAGCGGTCCTTCCCTCGCGCAGGCAGCCGGTCCGCGCGGCTTGTCGGACGCCGGCCAGCCCTCACCCCCGGCTCGCCGCCCCGATGCGGGCAAACGTGCGCACGAGCAGCGCTTTGCGGTCGAGGTTGAGGGCGTCCGCGTCGGCCTTGTCGCGCAGGATCGTCTGCCACAGCTCCGCCCATGCCGGCTGCCGCGCCAGTGGGATCAGGCGGACCGCCAGGGCGGTCTCGGCGGGGCTGCCCTGGACCGACACACTCGCGCGCACCAGACGGGCCAGCCGGTCGAGGAGCAGGGTGAAGAACATCTCGTAGCGCTGCGGCTCGCCGGGGAGCGCATCCGCAAGCGTGTGCAGCGCCGGCCAATCCAGATCCGGCAGGCGGGAGAGGATCTGCTCCACCCGCTCGCTCAGCTCGATGCCGCCGGTCGCCAGCTGCAGGGCGGCCCGCACGCTGCCGTCGGCGAGGCGCGCGAGCTGCGGCCACTTGTCGGCCGGCGGCGGCTTGAGGCCGGCGCCCGCCAGCGCCGCCTCGGCCGCGCGCCGCAGGCTCTCGGCATCGAGCGGAGCCAGGTCGAGGCGGCGGCAGCGCGAGCGGATGGTGGGCAGCAGTCCGCTCGGCTGCGAGGTGACGAGCAGGAACAGGGCGCGCGGCGGCGGCTCCTCCAGCGACTTGAGCAGGGCGTTGGCGGCGTTGACGTTGAGCTCGTCGGCGCTGTCGACGATCACCACCCGCCACCCGCCCTCGGCCCCTGTGAGGCCCAGGAACCCGCGCAGCCGCCGCACCTCGTCCACGGAGATGATGGAGAGCACGCGCTTCGACTTGAGATCGTAGGGCCGGCGCAGCACCAGGAGGCCAGGATGCGCGAGCTGGACCACCTGCCTCGCTGCCGACGACCCGGGCGGCACCTGCAGCGTCCTGGCGGCGGGATCGCGC
>DATMZP010000271.1:0-8480 GCA_035573595.1 Hyphomicrobiaceae bacterium | reverse complement strand
CAACGGCAAGCCGGTCGGCGTCTCCACCTGGATCTGCTACAGCTCGAACGAGAGGTGCATGCTGACGCTGGCCATTCTCGATGCGGAGTGGGCCGAGCCCGGCAAGCGCGTCACCTTCGTGTGGGGTGAGGAGCACGGCGGCACCGCCAAGCTCGGCGTGGAGCGGCACACCCAGATCGAGATCAACGCCACCGTCAGCCCGGCGCCCTACGTGGAGGTGGCGCGCAAGGCCTACAAGGAGAGCGGCTGGCGCGCCGCCGGCACCTGAGCATCGGCCCGCGCCTCGTCCGTGCGCCATCCGGTGCAGGGCCGAGACGGGGCAAGCCTCCATCGACCAGCTCAACAGGAAACGGGGTCTGCAAGGGCCACGCCCGGTGCCCCTGCGCCCGCTCTTCCGCGACCCAGATTGGAGTGATCGCATGTCCTCCGCCGACCGCCGCATCGAGGCCGAGCACGTCGGAGGCCCCGATCAGGCCTCCGCGCAGAGGCTGGCGAGAATGATCGCTGCCTACTCGATCGAGATGACGGCCAAGGACGTAGAGGCGCTGCGCGACGCCAAGGGCCTGATCGCGCAGGGCACCTCGGTATCGATCACCTTCCTGGCCGGCGAGACCGCGCTTGCGCGCGTGGCGGCGGCAAGCCAAGCGCGCAGCTACGGCTTCTTCCCGCGGCCGCACATCTCGGCGCGGCGCATCGCGTCGCAACAGGAGCTGGAGTCGTTCCTCGCCGATCTGGCGGCTCAGGCGCAGATCGACCGCGCCCTGGTGGTGGCGGGCGACCTGGCACAGCCGGCGGGGCCCTATTTCGATGCCCTGGCCGTGATCAAGAGCGGCCTGCTGGCAAAGTACGGCGTGCGCCACATCGGCATCTCGGGCTATCCCGAGGGTCATCCGGACTTCTCGGCGGAGAAGCTGTGGCAGGCGTTGCGTGGCAAGCACCAGGCGCTCACCGAGCTCGGCCACAGCTACGACATCATCACCCAGTTCGGCTTCGACGCGAAGCCGGTGCTCGACTGGCTGGCGAAGCTGCGCGAGACCGGCATCGCCGCGCCGGTGCGGATCGGCGTGCCCGGTCCGGCCAGCGTCAAGACGCTCCTGCGCTTCGCCGCCCGCTGCGGTGTGGGCGCCTCGGCCTCGGTCATGGCCAGGTACGGCGTGTCCATCACCAGGCTGCTCAACACCGCGGGGCCCGAGGCCCTCGTTTCCGAGCTGGCCGCCAGCCTTGACCCGGCGAGGCACGGCGAGGTGTTCCTCCACTTCTATCCGTTCGGCGGCTTGGCCAAGACGGCGCAATGGGTGCGGGATTTCTCAGTCAGCGTCTCGGCGCGCTGAGATCAGCGACGCGACCGTGGAAACTGGCCCACGATCGGGCCAGGGCGTTGACATGGGCAGCACTTACAATCATATGAAATTCAGGACAATGAAATCCGGACGGCTGCGGTGACAAGCTCGGTCAAATCCGCCTCGCGCACCATCGACATCCTGGAGCAGATTGCGCGCCGGGGGCCCGCCACCGCCCGCGAGATCGCCCGCGCCACCCGCATCCCGGAGAGCAGCCTGTCGTACCTGCTGTCCACGCTGGTGGAGCGCGACTGGCTGTGCAGCCTGGGTGACCGCACCTATGCCCTCGGCGCGGCCTTCTCGCGCCTCGCCGCCGGGGCCACACCGTCGCCCGCCGAGCGCCGGCGCGCGCAGTTGAAGCTCGTCGCCCGCACCACCGGCGAGACCTGCTCGCTGTTCATCCGGCGCAGCAACGAGATCGAGGCCATCGACATCGAGCTGTCGAGCCAGCTGCTCCGCTTCACGCCGGAGCGGGGCATGCGCGTGCCGCTGCACGGCTTTGCCGGTGGCAAGGCGCTGCTGGCCCGGATGGCGCCCGCCGATCTCGACGCCTATTTCGCCGCCGGCCCCCGCACCCGCTTCACGCCGTCCACGCTCGTTGACGAGGAGGAGCTGCGGCGGGACATCGTGGCGACGCGGAAGCGCGGCTACGCCATCTCGCGCGAGGAGCACACCCCCGGCATCGTCGGCATGGGCGTGGCCGCCGATGACCAGTACAGCCTCAGTGTCGCGGTCCCCAGCGCCCGCTTCGATACCGCCTTCGAGAAACTGGCCGCCAAGGCCCTGCTGGAGGCCGCCAAGGCGCTCGCAGACTGATCTCCGCGCGGTCTCATCCCCTCGTCCCCAGCTGCAGCTCCCACGTCTCTCCCACCAGGTCCTGCCCGAAACTGCGGTGGGGCTTCGAGTCGATCAGCCGATACCCCGCCGCCTCGTAGATGCGGCGCGCGCTGGTCAGCACACTGTTGGTCCACAGCACGATGCGGGCGTAGCCGGCCGCGCCGGCGAAGACGCGGCACTCCTCGACGAGGCGTGCGCCGATGCCGAGGCCGCGGGCGGCAGGCTCCACGTAGAGCAGGCGCAGCTTGGCGCTGCGCTCGTCCGGGCCTTTGACAAGGAATACGGAGCCCACGACCTGGCCCTCGCGCTCGGCAATCCAGCAGCGCTCGCGCCTGGTGTCGAAGCCCTTGAGGAAGGTGCCCGCGATCTCGGCGACGAAGCCTTCGAAGGTCTCGTCCCAGCCGTACTCCTCGGCGTAGAGCGCGCCGTGGCGGGAGACGACCCAGCCGATGTCGCCGGGCCTGGGCGGCCGGATGATGTAGGGCACGGGCGGCGCGGTGGTTTCGCTCAGCAGCGACTCGATGGCGGTCATGGCCGCGAGCAGCCGATGCCGGCAACCGGCTGGCAGGCCGTCGAGCAGCTTTGCGACCTCGTCGGCCGAGCGCCGGTCGAGAAGCTGGTAGCGCTCGCGTCCGCGGGCCGTGAGCGAGACGATGGTCTGGCGGCCGTCCGTGGGGGACGGCTTGCGCGCGACGAGCTTGAGTTTCTCCAGGCTTGCCAGCAGCCGGCTGATGTGGCCGGGGTCGAGACGAAGCTCGGTCGCGATCTCGCCGGCCGTCCACGCCGGGCGGCGGCCGAGCTCGAAGATGACACGGCCCTGGGAAAGGGTGAGGCCGCTGCCGAGCAGGCTCTCCTCCAGCACGCCGATGCGGCGGGTGTAGAACCGGTTGAAGCGGCGCACGGCCTCGGTGGTCTCGGCGGGCTCTGTCATGACGGCCTCATCCGTAAATGATTGCCATAGTCAAAGAAATAATTGCGATAGTCAAGTATCAGCGATGGCGTTGGAGCTGCGGTGTCAGCCGCGAAGGCCGCAGGGGTCTGACACCGGCGCTGCGACTCCGCTAAGGTGCCCGGCGATGGAATGGTCGGATGAAGGCGTGGTGCTCGGCGTGCGACCGCACGGCGAGACCGCAGCGATCGTGGACCTCTTCACGCGCGCGCACGGTCGGCACTCGGGGCTGGTGCACGGCGGGCGCTCGCGCCGGCTGCGGCCGGTGCTGCAGATCGGCAACCACGTCGACGCCACCTGGAAGGCGCGGCTGGCCGACAACCTCGGGCACTACAACGTCGAGCTGCGCCGAGGCTTCGCTGCCCCGCTGATGGAGGACGCCGCGGCGCTCACCGCCGTCACCTCGATGGCGGCGCTGGCGCGCCTGCTGCCCGAGCGCGACCCGCATCCCAACCTGTTCGAGATCACGTTGTTCGTGCTGGGCTATCTCGGCGACGCGGCCGTCTGGCCGGCGCTGGTGGTGCGCTGGGAGCTGGCCCTGCTCGACGAGCTGGGCTTCGGTCTCGACCTCGCCAGCTGCGCGGCGACCGGGACGATGGCGGGCCTGATCTACGTTTCGCCGAAGTCCGGCCGCGCGGTCTCCGCCGAGGCCGGGGAGGCCTATAAGGACCGGCTGCTGGCCCTGCCGAGATTCCTGCGCGCCGGCGGCGTGGCGGGTGCGGTGACCAAGGAGGACATCGCCGCGGGGTTTGCGCTCACCGGGTACTTCCTGGAGGCGCGCGTCCTCACCCCCCACAACCTGGAGATGCCGGAGGCACGCGGCCGGCTCGTTTCGTACCTGCGCCAGACATAATCCGTGCTAGGTTTACGTGGCCGGGGTCAGACCCCGGGGTCAGACCCCGGTCGCCACGGCTTGGGAGCTTCACGGATGGCTTTCGCTACGTCGATCGGCGGCTGGCAGCGGCCAGCGCTGGCTGTGGGGGGGCTGGGGCTGGTCTCGGGCCTCCTCTCGGCGACGGTCGGCTTCGATCTGGAGCTGGCGTGGCTCAAGCCGGTGGGGACGGTCTTCTTTCTCGATGCCGGGCCGGTGCCGATCGGGTTCTTCTACGGCGTGGCCATCGCCATCGGCCTCTGGCTGGTGACCGGCAATGCCTGGGCGCTGCCGGTGCTGCCGGTGGTCGTCATGTACGCCTGGAGCGCTGCCATCCAGGTCGGCGTCCGGCTGCAGCGCAATATCGACGACGACCCGCACCTGATAACCGCCAGCCTGGCCGCCGGGGCGGTCGGCGCCGGCATCACCCATGCGGGTTGCGCGATATTCGCGTCGGATCTGCGCCGGCCGGCGCGCGTTGCCCTCACCTGCATCGTGGGCGCGGTGGCGGGCCTTCTCCTGTTCATGGGCCAGCGCAAGTGGGTGGACGACCGGCTCCTGTTCGCGGTCTGGCAGCCCGCCGTTGCGTTCTGCATCGGCGTGGGGCTAGGCGGCTGGCGCAGCCGCGGCGATTGAGTCAAGGTCGCGCCGGCGCGGCGTCGATTTCCCACGAATGCCCGGGCGGCCTATCATCGGCGGCCCCGATGTCCTGGCACGGAGATGAGCGGCCCATGAACCAGCCCGACCGCGGCCTTGAGTTTTTCCTGGAGCGCCTGCTGACGGCCAGCCGCTGGCTGCTCGCGCCGTTCTTTCTCGGTCTGGCACTCGGCATCGTCATCCTGCTCATCAAGTTTGTGCAGGAGTTCTACAAGCTGGCGAAGGAGGCCATGGTCCTCTCCGAGGCGGAGGCGATCCTGGGCATGCTGACCCTGGTCGACCTGGCGCTGACGGGGGCGCTGGTCATGATCGTGATCTTCTCGGGCTACGAGAACTTCGTCTCCAAGATCGACCACACGGCCGACAGGCGCTGGCCCGAGTGGATGGGCGCGATCGACTTCACCGCGCTCAAGATCAAGCTGCTTGGCTCGATCGTGGCGATCTCGGCAATCCAGCTCCTCAAGCAGTTCATGGACATCAAATCCGCCTCCGACCGCGAGCTGTGGTGGTATGCGGGCATCCACATCGTGTTCGTGGCATCGAGCGTGCTGCTGGCCTTGTCGGACCGCCTGAGCGCCGGCCATGTGGAGCCGGAGGGCCGGAAGAAGGCGCCGCCCGCCGACGGATCGGCCAGCTCGCATTGAGCGGCCAGGCCCCGGCATCCGCTATCGCTCCCCAACCAAGTCGCAAGGAGGACCCATGCAGGCAACCATCAACGGCTTTCGCATGAATTTCGCAGTGGAGGGGCCGGAGGCGGCCCCGGCCGTGATCCTGCACCATCCGCTCGCCACCGATCTCTCGGTGTGGGACGAGCTGACCGCGGCCTTGCTGCCGCGTTACCGCGTCGTGCGTTTCGATGCGCGCGGGCACGGTGCCAGCGAGGCCACCAAGGCGCCCTACGACTTCGCCACGCTCGGCGCCGATGTCACCGGGTTGATGGATCACCTCAAGGTCGCGCGCGCGCATTACCTCGGTCTCTCCATGGGGGGCATGGTGGGCCAGCACCTGGGGATCGAGCAGCCGCAACGGTTCGCGAGCCTGGTGCTGTGCTCCACCTCGAGCCGCATTCCCGCCGAGGCGCAGCCCTTGTGGGATGAGCGGGTCAAAGTGGCGCGCGAGAAGGGCATGGCCTCGCAGGTGGAGCTGGCGCTGTCGCGCTGGCTGGCCGAGTCGAGTCGGACGGGCAAGCCGGCGCTGGTTGCGCGCATGCGGCGCTACATCGAGGCGACGCCGGTCGAGGGCTACGCGGGCTGGTGTCAGGCGATCCGCGGCCTCAACGTCACCGACCGGCTGAAGGACATCAAGCTGCCGACGCGCGTCATCGTCGGCGCCGAGGACCCGAGCACGCCGCCGGCCGCCGCGCAGGTGATCCACAGGGAGATCGCCGGCTCCGACCTGGTAGAGGTCCCGGGCACCTCCCACCAGTTGCAGGTGGAGGACCCCGCCACGTTCAACAGCCACGTGCGCGAGTTCCTGGACCGGCAGCCGCCAAAGTAGCGAACAGGGAGTAGCGAATAGGGGAGTAGGAGCTGGCTCCTATTCGCTACTCGCCATTCGCTTTTTTCGCTATTCGCTATCGCTTTTTTTGGAGAGGGAGGTGAAGCTTTGCAGCGCGTCCTCGTCCTCGGCGGCTACGGCGCCTTCGGGGGGCTCGCCGCCGAGCGGCTGGCGCGGGTCGCCGGCATCGAGGTGATCGTCGCCGGCCGCAGCGGGGCGAGGGCGGAAAGCTTCGCGGCGAGGCTGGCGGGGCAGGCCAAGGCGCGCATCTCGGCCGCCCGCCTCGATGCGCGCGATATCGGTGCCGCCGCACTGCGTGCCATCGGGCCGGAGGTGCTGATCAACGCGACGGGGCCGTTTCAGGAGCAGGACTACAGGGTGGCCCGTGCCTGTATCGGCGCCGGGGTGCACTATCTCGATCTCGCCGACGCGCGGACGTTCGTGACCGGCATAGCCACCCTGGATGCCGATGCAAGGCAAGCCCGCGTTCTGGTGGTGAGCGGGGCCAGCACGGTGCCGGCCATCTCCGGCGCGGTGGTGGATGCCTACGCAGCCCAGTTCGGCCGACCCGATACCGTCGATACAACCATTGCGCCAGCCAACAGCTTCGATCCGGGCCTCGCCACGACCCGCTCGATCCTGGGCACGTTGGGAAGGCCCCTGGGCGGGGCTGGGAAGGCCGCCGGCGGCCGTATTCACGTGTGGCAGGGTCTGCAGCGCCGCGAGCTGCCGGGCCTTGGCGGGCGCTGGCTGAGCCGCTGCGACGTGCCCGATCTGGAGCTGCTCCCGGTCCGCTATCCGGGCCTCGATGACGTAAGGGTTTACGCTGCCTTGGAGGTGGGCGCATTCCATCTCGGTCTGTGGGGGCTCTCATGGCTCGCCCGCGCGGGCCTTCTGCGCCGCCCTGAGCGGCTGGCGGGTCCGCTGCTCGCCGTGAAGCGGCGACTGGCGTTTCTCGGCTCGGACCGCGGCGGCATGACCGTGATCCTGGAAGGTCGCGATGAGGATGGCCGGCCCAGGCGGCTCACCTGGCATCTCGTCGCCGGCAGCGACCACGGCCCCTACATCCCGGCGACACCGGCCGTCATGGTGGCCAGGAAATTGTTGAGCGGGGAGCTCGCAAGACGTGGCGCCATGCCCTGCCTGGGGCTTTTCACGCTGGATGAGCTTGTTGAGGAGATTGCCGACTTGGATATATCGGCCGGCACGGCGTGAGGCGCGCAGGGTTGGGTCTCGCACGGCTTGCGCCGGGCTTGACCCAACCGCACAGGATTACAGCCGCGGACGGCCGCTACCCTTGCCGAACCACACGTAGCCGAAGGTGACGACGGCCGTCAGCACCATGGTGCCGAGGATGTCGGGGCGCAGGATGAAGCTGTACCAGAGATTGAACCCCGTGGCGTAGCTGCCCCGCGCCATCAGGAAGGCGTTGGCAACCACGATCACGAAGAAGACGGCGGCCGTCAGTCCGACGGCTGTAAGGACGTCGACGGCTTTGCGCATTGCTGGCGGCATGTGAACCCCCGGTTCTTGTTCCTCCGCCTCCGGAGCCATGCCGCGGCAGACCCTGCCTGCGCCAGTCCCATACGTGGACCCCGGAGCGGTTTGCGGCCGCAACCTAAGCTGATTCGACGGGCTGTGGTTGGACGTACACGGCGGGCGGTGTCAGACACCCGTCATCCCGGTCGGAGCGATGCGAGCCATAGGCGAGCAGCGCTCCGAACCGGGACCTCGGGAGGAGGTTCGACTGGTTGCCCGAGGTCCCGGATAGCTTCGGCCCCGGCGGGGCCTCAGCTTCCGGGATGACGGGTGGGGGAGCGCGCTCAATACGTCAGCACCGCCTTGATGGCGGCGAGTTCCACCTTGGGGTCGGCATAGGCCTCGTAGGACTGGCCGGAGAGACGGTACCAGTAGCGGGCGTTGGCGGCATCGCCCTCGATCTTGTGCAGCACGGCGTGCACCCAGCAGAATGTCGGGTCGGTCTCGTCCTGCTGCACGATCTCGTGCGCGCCCGCCCAGTCGCCGGCGAGGGCGATGTCGATGGCGCGGACCAGATCCTCGCGGGTGGGCATCCGGGCATCCGCTCCCTTGCTGTCACGCGTTGCGGCTGGCGCACAGGTCGGAGAGCAGGAACGTCTCCTCCAACGCCTCCGCGTCGTCGAGGTCGCCGTAGCGCAGATAGACATGCCCGCCTGCCGCCAGCGGCGACCGGCACACCACCGGCAAGGCGGCCTGCAGGATTGCCCGCGCGTCGGGACCGTAGGCGTAGAGCGAGCCCTCCGAGCCGTCCACGGCGATCTCGTTGCCGTCCACCTCGCCGATGCCGCGG
>DATMZP010000270.1:0-11754 GCA_035573595.1 Hyphomicrobiaceae bacterium | reverse complement strand
GCTGGATATCATGCCGAGCAAGCGGCTGGCGTTCTACCAGTACCGCAAGCACGGCACCTGCTCGGGGCTGGGCGTGGACGGCTACTTCAAGATGGCGCGCCAGCTCTACGACAAGGTGAAGATCCCGCCCCGCTACGCCGGCATCGTCGACGAGCGCACGACGGTGGGGGTGGGCGAGCTGATCGACGATTTCCTGCAGGCGAATCCGGGCCTCAAGCCCGACATGGTGTCGGTGCAGTGCGGCGGCGCCGGCCACCGCCTCAAGGAGGTGCGCTTCTGTTTCACCAAGTCCGGCGAGTTCCGCAGCTGCGGCCGCAACGAGGACCAGCGGCGACTGTGCTCGGCGGAGCGGATGTATGTGCCGCCGGTGCGGGGTGGGAAGGACTGACGCGAATGGCGAATGGCGAATGGCCAATGGCGAATGGTCTTCAGAGTCATTTCCATTCGCCACTCCCCATTCGCCACTCGCCATTCCATCAATACGTGAACTTCAAGGTGGCCACGAAGCGCGAGTCGCACTGGAAGTAGTTGCCGTTGCAGAAGTCGTTGCTGCCGTTGAGGTCGGTGTCCCAGTAGCGCAGGTCGAGCGACCACTTCTCCAGGAAGCCGAGGGTGACGCCGGCGTTCCAGTAGCTGTAGTTGTCGTCGCCGTTGGCGATGCGGGCCGCATAGTCGTTGTTGTTTCCCCACTGGTGGCCGTACAGCGCGCTGATGGTGGGCGTGACGCCCCAGTAGGCCTGGAAGGCCTGGGTGAAGCCGACCTCCAGCGTCCACACCGTCCCGGTCTCGTACTGGTAGTCGGGCGAATAGAAGCCCGTCACGCCCAGCGTGCCGTCCTTCCACAGGTCGACGCCGGCTCCCGCCTTCAGCTCCACGTAGTCGTTGCGGAAGCGGTCGAAGCCGTCGTCAAGGAAGAAGACGTTCCGGGTGGAGTTGGGGTAGGCGTAGTAGATCACGCCCAGATCCCAGGCAAAGCGGCCGAACTTGCCCTTGAAGCCCGCATACGAGTCGAGCTCGATGCTGGCCCACGTCACCGTGCTGAAATCGCCGTCGCCGCCCGGGGTGAGGGCGGGACCCCAGTCGAGATTGGACGCCCAGACGCCGGCATAGAAGCTGCCGCAGGTGGCATCGAAGCCGCCCTGGATGGCGAGCCCCTCCGAGGTCTGCGAGACCCCGCGGAAGACGTACTCCGAGGCCAGCGCCGCGTTGGCCGAGAGCGTGCACGGGCGTGCCTCGGGCGCCGGCGCCGGTGCGGCGACCCTGCCGCGGGCCAGCATTCCGTCAGCGACGGCCGGAGCCGCGAGCAGTGTGGCTGCCAGCAACGCGGCAGCACTGAAACGTAGAGTTCGAGCGATTGGCCTCATCATCTTCGCATCCCCGCCGATTCATCTTTCGACAACTTTCGCGGGTGCGAATTCTAGTGCGCAACTTCATTCGGCGAGCAACCCACAGTTGTCGAAGAGGACCGTGCCAACCGGGTCACAGAACTCCAGCGGTCAACGAATGTTGGATGGCGGTTTCTCCCCCTGTGCTCGCGAGTGCCTGACGAGGCCGACGTTGCGTGAGGCGCGGGAGATTTCACGGGAAGGCGGGAGCCCAAAACGGAAACGGGCCTCCACAAGGGAGGCCCGGAACCGTCGGAAAGCTCAATCCGAGATCAGAAGGTGTACTTCACAGTGGCGATGAAGCGCTCATCGCTCAAGCTGGTGGGCGTCGTGAAGAGCTCATTGTCGCTATCCCAGTAGCGGAGGTCAAGCGACCACCTCTCAAGGAACGCGAATGTCACGCCAGCATTCCAATAGGTGTAGCTGAGCTCGTCAGCGTCGTGGAAGAACGACCGGCCAACCAGCACGCTGAAGGTTGGGGCGAACATGCCGACCTTCGGGAGTTCCTGCGAGAAGGAGCCCTCCAACGTCGTGACGGCTCCCGTGTTGAAAGTATACTCGGGTGAGTAGAAGACGGTGGCGCCAACCGTGCCACCCTTCCACACCTCGGTGGTCGCGCCAGCCTTCACCTCGAAATAGGGGGCATCGTTGAAGGACGGCTGGCCCGGATAGCCGTAGTAAATGAAGCCGACATCCAACGCAAAGCGGCCAATCGTCGTCTTATAGCCGCCGTAGATGTCGATCTCCGTCGTGCCATCGGTTCCGAAGTCGATGCTGGAGCCCCACACGCCCAGATAGAACTTTCCGCAGGTAAGATCGACACCGCCCTGCACAGCGGCGTTCTGGTTGCTCTGAGAGATACCACGGAACACGTAGTCCGTGGTAAATGCAACATTACCCGAGGTGACGCACGCCCGCGGCGCAGGCGCGTCAGCGATCCGTCCCCGGCTCGGCATGCCGTCGGCGAGTGCAGGACCTGCGAATACTGCCGCAGCCAACAGCGATGCGGCCCCCAAACTTGCAGATTTGATCATTGTGGCTTCCCTACCGATTCGTCGTGTGGTGGTTATCCGTCGTGATCGTCCCGTTAAGCAACAGCAAACAATCCTCCAGTGCGCTGTCGGATCGACGCCGTGCCGGCCGAGCCACACCTTGCGATGAAGCGACAACTTTCTGAGCGGAGTTGCTCAAGAATTGGTCAGGTTCTTGCCACTCATTGGGCGTTCTCAGGGCAACAGTCCTGGTGTATGTCGGCCTTGTCGGGTGCTACGGGGGGGCAGACCCCTTTCGACGGAAGATCGATTATAGTCTCATAGGTCAGACGAAAGGGGTCTGACCCCGCATTCGTGCGGCGTGCTCGAGGGTTTTCGTCAGATGCCAACCCCGCCGACCGTGCTGATCACAGGTGCCGCCCAGCGCATCGGGCGCGCGCTGGCGCTCCGCTTTGCCGCCGATGGCTGGCAGGTGGGCCTGCACTGCCGCTCCTCGCGCCGGGAAGGCGACCAACTGGCTGAGGAGATTGCGAAAAGCGGCGGCGCCGCCGCCGTGCTGCAGGCCGATCTCGCCGATGCCGGGGAGGTGGCGGGCCTGGTGCCGGCCTGCGTCGCGGCGCTCGGCGTCCCGACGTGCCTCGTCAACAACGCCTCCACGTTCGTCTACGACACCGTCGCGAGCCTCGACCCCACGGTCTGGGACACGCAGCACGCCGTCAACGTGAAGGCGCCGGTGCTCCTGGCCAAGGCCTTCGCTGCGGCGCTGCCCGACGGTGCTTTGGGCAACGTTATCAACATCGTAGACCAGCGGGTGTGGAAGCCCACGCCCAACTTCTTCTCCTACGCGGCCTCCAAGATGGCGCTGTGGGGCGTCACCCGTACGCTGGCCCAGGCCCTGGCGCCCAGTGTGCGCGTCAATGCCATCGGGCCCGGGCCGGTCTTGAAGAGCGCGCACCAGACCGACGAGGAGTTCCGCCGCCAGTGCGAGGCCACCATCCTGGGCCGCGGCACGACGCCGGAGGAGATCGCGGATGCGATCCGCTTCATCCTGGGTGCCCCGGCCATGACCGGGCAGATGATCGCCCTCGACGGCGGCCAGCACCTGGCCTGGGATACGCCCGACGTGAGGCGCGCCCCGCGGGGGTAGAGCAGCCCTGGTAGAGCAGCCCTGGTAGAGCAGCCATGAGCACCGCCACCCGAGGCAGGAGGAGCCCGCCGAAGGCCCAACCCGCCGCCCAGCCCGCCCTGCGCGCTACCCGGCTGCGGCGGGTGTTCCTGCGCGAGCTGGAGATCGTGGCTTCCATCGGCGTCTACGAGCACGAGAAGCGCTACGAGCAGCGCGTTCTCATCTCCGCCGACCTGTGGGTGCGGGACGATTACGACGGCGTCTCCGACCGCCTGGCCGACGTGGTGGACTACGGCAAGGTGGTGGACGACATCGTTCTGCTGGCGCAGAGCGAGCACGTGAACCTGATCGAGACGCTGGCCGAGCGCATCGCCCGTCAGTGCCTCGCCGATGCGCGCGTGGAGCGGGTGCGGGTGCGCATCGAGAAGCCGGACGTGGCCCGCTCCTGCAAAGGCGTCGGCATCGAGATCGAGCGGGCGAGAGAGGGAGCAGGTTTCAGGGGTTAGGTTTTAGGGTTCAGGTTTCAGCGGCTTCCGGCCGAACCCCTGAAACCTGGGCCTTGCCACACGCCTGCCCCAAACTTTGTGATCATCGCTGCCCTGGCTTGCTGCGGTTGCGAGGGGTGATGCGGCAGCGGTGCCAAGGTGCGGGGTGACGGCGCGGGGTGATAAACGGGCCTTTAAGGGTTAAGGGCTTATAAACAAAGTCGCCTTGAGTGTGGCTCGGCGCCAAGAAAACGGGTGGGACCATGCTTCGTAGCGTAGGGGCGTTCGTGTTTTTTGCTGCCGTCTCGGCGACCAGCGCATCAGCCGCGGGACCTGACCTGCCAGAGATCATGGCGGGCCCCGGCAACGCGGTGCCGCAATGCGTCACGCCCGGCCGGCTGATGCAGTTCCTCAAGCAGCGCAATCCGCAGCTCGACCCGCGCTATGATGCCATCGCCACGCAATACATGCGCTTCGGCGAGCAGCTCGGCGTGCGCTGGGACTATGCCTTCTACCAGATGGTGGTGGAGACCGGCGCGCTCAGCTACTGGCGCGGCAACCGCCACGGCGACGTGAAGCCCGAGCAGAACAACTTCGCTGGCCTCGGCGCCACCGGCGGCGGCGAGCGCGGCGAGAGCTTCAAGGACATCGAGACCGGCGTGCGCGGCCATATCGAGCATATCCTGCTCTATGCCGGGCATCCGGTCGCCAGCCCGGTGGCCGAGCGCACCCGCAAGGTGCACGAGTGGGGGCTGCTGAATGCCTGGCAGAAGTCGTTCAAGCGGCCCATCACCTACAGCGATCTCGCCACCAAGTGGGCGCCGGGGAACAGGTCCTACGTCGGCATGCTGGAGACGGTGGCCGAGCGGTTCATGGCCGACGTGTGCCGCACATCCGACCCGCGGCCCCAGCTGGTGCAGGAGGCGCGCGCGCTGGTCGCCGGCGGAGCCACCGCCAGCAATGGCGCCCCCAGTGGTGCCCCGGCGGCCGACGCGTCCACGACGCCTTCGGTGCTGGCACTCGGCAAGGAGCTGATGCAGCGGGTGTTCGACCCGAAGACTGACCCCAACCAGGGCCGCTCCGCCCTGGGCGCGCCGCCGCCGGGCGACGAGCCGCCGGTCTCCCCGGCCCAGACGGCTCCCTACAAGGTCCTCAACCCCCCGCCCGCCGAGACCCAGGCCCAGGCGTCTCCTCAGGCGCCTCCTCAAGCGTCTGGCGCCACCCCGGCGGCGAACGCTACCCCCACCAAGTCCGCCGCGGCCGACACCGGCGCGCCGCTGACCAGGTCGGTCGCGGCCGACAGGAGCGTTGAGACGGCGGCCAAGGCTGCCGTGGCCCCCGCCAAGGCCGGCATCGGCGACAAGGCGAGCGCCCGCTTCGCGATGGCCGGCACCGCCGCGGCTGCCGCCGGCAAGGCCAAGACCCTGCCGGATACGGCCCTGCCCCCGGCCGCCAGCCAGAAGTGCCGGGTGTGGACGGCCAGCTACGGCGGGCAGAAGTCCATCATCATCCGCTCGATCGTCGACCAGGTGGTCAACTTCACGGTGCTCGACGTCAACACCGGCCAGGAGACGCGCGAGGCGGAGGCGTTCATCGCCGCCTATGCCAAGAACGGCAAGATCGCCGGCGAGTATTCCAACCAGGCCCAGGCCCTTGACAAGGCCTTCGAGCTCTGCCCAGAGGGCTAGGCCGCGCGCGGCAGTCGGGTGTCGGCAGTCCGGTGTCGGCAGTCGCGAGATGTACCGACTGCCGACGCCCGATTGCCGACTGCCGAATCTTGTTGCGATGAGACTTGGACCCCTGAGACTTGCACCCCTGAGACTTGGACCCCATGCATCTCAGCAGAGCTTCGCTGGCCCTGGCGCTGGGCCTGATCGGCTTGGCGCCCGTCGCGCAGGTGGCCTCGCCGGCCTGGGCGCAGCCGGCAGGGCAGAAACAGGCCACCGCGCCGTCGGCGGCCGCCAACATGAACTGCCGCAACACCGGCGATTTCGGTGTCTGGCTCGACGGCTTCCGCAAGGAGGCCGTGGCCCAGGGCATCTCACGCGACACCGTGTCCACGGCGCTCGACGGCATCACGCTGGACCCCGGCGTCATCGCCCGCGACCGCAAGCAGAGCTTCTTCGCCCAGAGCTTCCTGTCGTTCTCCGACAAGCTGATCTCCGGCAACCGCATCAAGACCGGCCTGGCGCGGCTCAAGCAGCACCGCGAGCTGTTCGCGAAGGTCGAGAAGGACTTTGGCGTGCCCGGCCCCGTCATCGCCGGGCTGTGGGCGCTCGAGAGCGACTACGGCGCCAGCATGGGCAAGCTGCCAGTGCTGCGGGCGCTCGCCACGCTGGCCTACGACTGCCGCCGCAGCGAGAAGTTCCGCGCCGAGCTCATGGACACCCTGCGCATCATCGACCGCGGCGATCTGCGCCCCGAGGAGATGATCGGCTCGTGGGCCGGGGAGCTGGGCCAGACCCAGTTCCTGCCGGCGCACTATCTCGCGCACGCGGTGGACTACGACGGCGACGGCCACCGCAACCTGATCTCCAGCGTGCCCGACGTGATCGCCTCCACCGCCAACTTCCTGATGCACCTGGGCTGGCGCCGCGGCGAGCCCTGGCTGCAGGAGGTGCGGGTGCCGGCCAACCTGCCGTGGGACCAGGCGGATCTGGCCGTCCAGCATCCGCGCTCGAAATGGGCGGCCTGGGGCGTCACGCTGCCCAATGGCCGGCCGCTTCCCACGGACGCGCTGCCCGCCTCGCTGCTGCTGCCGATGGGCCGGCACGGGCCGGCGTTCCTGGCCTACCAGAACTTCCAGGTCTACCTGCAGTGGAACAATTCGCTGATCTATTGCATCACGGTGGCCTATCTCGGCACCCGGCTCGACGGCGCCCCGCCCGTGTTCCGCGGCAGCGGGCCGATTCCGGAGCTGTCGCTCGATGAGGTCAAGGAGCTGCAGCACCTGTTGGCCCGGCGCGGCTACGAGGTGGGCGAGATCGACGGCAAGCTCGGCGCCGCCACCCGCAGCAGCGTCAAGGCCATGCAGATGAAGCTGGGGCTGCCGGCGGATTCCTATCCCACGGCGGAGCTTATCGAGCGTCTGCGCGGCGCCAGGTAGGCTCCGGCCAGGTGCACCCGGGAGCGCCCGGGAGCGGGCCATGTCTGAGCACATGCACGCGAGTCAGCTGGCGGAATAAGGATATCGCTGGTACGTTGTCGGCTGTGACCTGCTCAACCCACATTTGTAGGTCACTGAGGCCAGGATGCCTCCCGCTGAGGTGTCCTGGCTTCCCGATCGAGCCGCGCCGTCCGCCTGAACCGGCTCAAGCTGCCCAACGTCGCCTCGGTCGGCGGTTCCTGGCTCGCCATCTCAGCGCGGGCGCGGCGGGCGGGCGGTGGAGATGGTGAGGCAGGTGCGCGGCAGGGCTTGAAATCGCGGGAGGCTCACAGGTCAGCTATCAGCCTAAGCAGCCTTGAGGATGATCCCTTCCGGCAGGTATTGCCCGCCAAGTCGTACGCTCGTCAGCCAAATCGGGAACGCTGAGCCGGCCGGATCTTGGAACCTCTTGAGCTCCCCTTTCAGAGGATTGCCCGGCTCTATGATTTGAACGTCCGATATCTCCAGGTCTCCAATTTGCCGCCGGTGCTTCGAGAGCACCTGCGCCAGCGTCAAATAGAAGGACCGGCGGTCAACGTATGACCTTGGCGCCAGCCAGAGCCGCCATTGCGTCTCAGGGCTGAAAATCCAAACAGCCGCATCTACTTCCACGCCCTCATGATCAAGGTGTGTCAGCAGATTCTGCCCCACTTTCACCAGAAGGCCTTGATCCACGCCAGCACTCCGTCGTCTTCATCGCTGATGGCCTGAAGAAGCTCCCCAGCTTGCTGCTGCGTCGCTCGTGCATATCTCGCCTCAGGCGACCAGGAACTCACAATGCCCCAGTTAGCAGCAAAGTTGCGATCGGCTTGCTCCCGGTTACGCAAATCTGCGCTCAACCCCGCTGTTCCGACCAGATTCCTAAAATTGTGGCTGTAGGTGGCGTTAACAAGGTCCTTGTCTGGTATCGTGACCGCCTTAAACGACTTGGCGATGCACGCTTTCAATGCCAGCTCGACTGCGTATCCGCCTAGGTAGTACCCACTTGACCAGCGGCTGTCGGCGATCAGGGCCGCCGCGTCGTCGAGCTTCTCCTGCGCAAGAGCCTCCAGCTCGGTCTTTGCGACCTCGGAGCCCACTGGACGCTTCCCGGCTCTCCCTTAGGACAGTAATCTACGCATACTTCCTATATTAATCAACTGCCAACTGAATGTAGCTCCTCACTTCATCGTCGGGATCACGAACTCCGCGCCCTCCTTCACGCCGGAAGGCCAGCGGGAGGTCACGGTCTTGGTCTTGGTGTAGAACCGCACCGAATCCGGGCCGTGCTGGTTCAAGTCGCCGAAGGCGGAGCGTTTCCAGCCGCCGAAGGTGTAGTAGGCGAGCGGCACCGGGATCGGCACGTTGACGCCCACCATGCCGACCTGCACCTTGGCGGCGAAGTCGCGCGCGGCATCGCCGTCGCGGGTGAAGATGGCGACGCCGTTGCCGTACTCGTGGTCGTTGGCGAGCTTGAGGCCCTCCTCGTAGGTCCGGGCGCGCACCACGGAAAGGACGGGGCCGAAGATCTCCTCCTGGTAGATGCGCATGGAGGGCTTCACCTCGTCGAACAGGCAGCCGCCCATGTAGAAGCCGCTCTCGTAGCCCTGCATCTTGAAGTCGCGGCCATCCACCCTGAGCTTGGCGCCCTCCTCGATGCCGAGCGCGACGTAGTCCTTGACCTTCTTCAGGTGCGCCGCGGTCACCAGCGGGCCGAAGTCGGCATCCGCCGAGGTGGAGGGGCCGATCTTGAGGCTCTCCACCCGCGGGATCAGGCGCTCCACCAGGAGGTCGGCGGTCTTCTGCCCCACGGGCACCGCCACCGACACCGCCATGCAGCGCTCGCCGGCGGAGCCGTAGCCGGCGCCGACCAGGGCGTCGACGGCCTGGTCCATGTCGGCGTCGGGCATGACGATCATGTGGTTCTTGGCGCCGCCGAAGCACTGCACGCGCTTGCCCGCCGCGCAGCCGCGCTCATAGATGTACGTCGCAATGGGCGTGGAGCCGACGAAGCCGATCGCGTGGATGTCGGGATGCTCCAGGATGGCGTCCACGGCCGCCTTGTCGCCGTTGATGACGTTGAGGATGCCGGCCGGCAGCCCGGCCTCCAGGAACAGCTCCGCCAGCATCAGGGGCACACCGGGGTCGCGCTCGGACGGCTTGAGGATGAAGGCGTTGCCGCAGGCTATTGCCGGCGCGCACTTCCACAGCGGGATCATCGCGGGGAAGTTGAACGGCGTGATGCCCGCCACCACGCCCAGCGGCTGGCGCATGGAGTAGAGGTCGATGCCGGGGCCGGCGCCCTCGCTGTACTCGCCTTTCATTAGGTGCGGGATGCCGATGGCGAACTCCACCACCTCCAGGCCGCGCTGGATGTCGCCCTTGGCGTCGGCGACGGTCTTGCCGTGCTCGCGGGCGAGGCAGTCGGCGAGCTTGTCGTAGTCGCGGTGGGCAAGCTCCAGGAACTTCATCAGCACGCGGGCGCGGCGCTGCGGGTTGGTGGCCGCCCAGGCCGGCTGCGCGGCTAACGCGTTCTCTACCGCGGCGGCCACCTCGGCCCTGGAGGCCAGCGGCACGCGGGCGCGAACGGAGCCGTCCATCGGCTGGAACACGTCGCCGAAGCGCCCGGAGGTGCCCTTCACGGGCTTGCCACCGATGAAATGCGTCAGCTCTGCCGGCGTGGCGTTGGACGTTGCATTGGGCATGGGCGTTTCCCGCTATGGCCTGCGCTGTGTGGGTTTCAGCCATCCTAGAGCGGGTGGCCGAGCGAAGCCAATCGCGCACATCCGCCTCGGCGGCTCCCTTCCGGCGGGCCAGCAACTGGCTTTCCACCCCGCGTCCGTGCTGCACCGCAGGCGTTGCGGCTTTGTCACAATTGCCCGCCATCAGCTTCGCAACATCAGATAGCGGATGGCGCGCGGCCGGGAAGTATGGCTCTCATTTGGCATAAGACGGGGTTGGCGCCTGCGTCTTTGGTCCAGGAGCGAACGGCACGCCTCTACGAAAGGGGCGCTGTACGTGGCGCGATGCTCAACGAGGGGGATTGATCACACATGAAGCGACTGATTGTGGGCGTTGTCGCCGCTGTGATCCTCACAACGGGCCAGGCTGCAGCAGAAGGCCTGGCGCCGCCGAGCCGTATCAAGGCTCCTGGGACCGTCATCGGTCCCAACTGGAACGGGTTCTACGTTGGCGTGGGCATCGGTGCGGGCGTCGCGTCGCACGACGTTTCGGGGAAGAAGGAGAAGAAGTATTGCAAGCAATGGTGGTGCGGGCATTGCTTGCAATGGGAACACTATACTGAATCTTTCAGTGACAGTGACACCAGCGACATTGGCGTCTTCGGCACCGTCACTGTCGGCCTTGACCGGGTGCTCAGGCCGGGCTGGGTTGGCGGCGTGTTTGCCGACTACGATTTCGGCTCGAACATCTCGGGCGACGTGTCGCTGCCGCACTACAGCCTGTCGCTCGACCACAACTCCTCGTGGGCGGTCGGCGCACGACTGGGCTATCTGGTTACGCCCTCGACCCTGCTGTACGGGACCGCGGGCTACACCCAGGCGCAGTTCGACATCGGCAACCTCGGCTCGACGACCTTCGACGGGTACTTTGTCGGCGCCGGCGTCGAGACCTTCCTGCGCCAGAACTGGACGCTCAAGCTTGAGTATCGCTTCAGCCAGTTCGGCGAGGAGACGATCCTCGACAGCCACCACATCAGTGCGGACCTGGAGCCGTCGATGCACACGGCCCGCCTCATCCTGAGCTACAGGTTCGGTCACCACGACTGACGGCGGTGCCGCGGGCGCATGCAGCACCCGCGGCATACATAACGGACCCCGGGCCGCTGCTGTGAGCGGCCCGTTTTGTCGTCTGAGGCATTTCGTCAACGACAAAGAGGTCAGATCCCGGTGGACCTGACCCCTTGCACCGTGGCGTGGAGCCATGCATGCGTGGGTCAGACCGCAGGGTCTGACCCACATCTGCTAGAACTTGAAGTTCACGCCGGCGCGGATGAGATCCACGTCGCTGTCGGTGAAGTTGATGAACTCGAGGCGCACGGTGGTCGTCTGGGTGAGCTTGCCCTCGACGCCAAGGCCGAGGACCAGCTCGGTCTCGGTGCCGTGGTTCTCGAAGTCGATGATGCCGAGGCCGGCGGTGCCATAGGCCAGGATGCTGGGGCTCAGCAGGTAGCCGAGACGCCCGCGCACCGTGCCGATCCAGTCGATGTCGTCGGCGCCGGAGAACGAGATGTCGCCCTCGATGCCGTAGACGATCTGGCCCATCTGCCAGTTCCTGCCGAACTGGACGCCGCCGACGAAGCCGTCGTCCCGGCCGGAATCGACGTTGCCGATGTGGGCGCCGGCATAGAGGCCGGTCCAGGTCCACGGGACGTTGGGCCACTCGGCACCCCTGCTGGGTCCGTCGGCCGCGGCCAGTGTTGCTCCCCCGATCAAGGTCGTTGACACGGTCAGGGCCAGCAGGCTGCTTCTCGATAGCGTCATGTTGCGTTCTCTCCCCTCATGAGTGCGCTTGGGTGCCCACACCACGAAAGCCCCGTACCGGCGAGAGTTACGCGCGCCTTTGTGTCGGACATGGGAGCGCTTTGTGGCGACCCTGGGAAGCGGGCAACGCCCCTGCGCCG
>DATMZP010000269.1:0-7541 GCA_035573595.1 Hyphomicrobiaceae bacterium | reverse complement strand
CAAACAAGAATGGTGCACCCGGAAGGACTTGAACCTCCACGCCGTTGCGGCGGCCGCTTCTGAGGCGGCTGCGTCTACCGTTTCGCCACGAGTGCGTTGCCAGGAGCTGATTGATGGTGCCGCAACGGCGGATCGAACGCCGGTTTCCGCCTTACCAAAGCGGTGCCCTGCCACTGGACGATTGCGGCCCAGCGCTCATGGAGTGGTGCTGGCTGGAGGACTCGAACCTCCCGCCTCTCGCTTACAAGGCGAGTGCTCTGCCCGATGAGCTAAGCCAGCCGGACATTTGACAAACGATCGCGGCGCCGCTCCCGGAGTGGAAGCGACCTTGTGGGTGCGCCGAGGCTCGGCGCCGCGTCCAAATCTGGACGTTCACAATGTCAAAGAGCGCGGCGCCACGGGCGCCGTATTCACAGGCGAACGGCCTCATGGTCCGAGCGCGCGCAGAGATGCGCGTGCGCTGTCGGCACATGAGGTAAGCTTGGATGTACTTCGGTTGGTTCTGTGGGCCATCTGCCCTCCTGCCTCGGCGGCGGAGGGCGAACCCTGCGCCGGTTATTCCGGTTTCAATCTCGAGCGCTGCTCGGACCACATATTCGGGCACATGACGCCCGAATAGCCGAACGCGCCCACAATGCGCCGATCACTCGGACGATCGAACCGTCCGGTGGCGGCGCTGGGCGCGGTGGCGAAATGTGATGCTCTAAGCATCGGATCCTCAGTGCTGGCGCCGAAAAATCCGTCGGCGGCCGGAAGCAGAGGGCGGGTGAATGCCTCAACTCTCTCGATGAGTCAAGCGGAGATCGAGCGTTATGCATCGCTCCGACGACGGGGGAGTGCGGAATGATCTGTCGGAGCCGGAGCGCGCTTGCTCGAATGGTCGAAGAAAGAGGCCGCCCCCTTTGCTCGGCGAACGCGATGACGGTATCGCGCACGAGACCCGGCTGCAAGGTTCCGGGTGCCGTCAGATATGCCGACCGATGATCTTGTTTGGTCGCGATAGAGGGCGATAGACGATGCGAATAAGCATTTTCAGATTCAGATAGTTATGCTGAGTTTCCGAGCCTCGGCGATAGTCCGCGAAGGACGCCGAACCACTCCCACTCAATGGTTTCTTGATCGAATAGAATGTTTATTTTTATATATCTTATTGTGTGACAATATGTCCATAGCGTCAATTTTTGCCGCCAAAGCATTTCGACGTTGAAAATGCAAGAAAAATTGGCATTCTAGGATTCTTATGGACGTATTATCTTCTGCTTCCGACTTTATTGGGAGATGGATCGGTCCATAATCACTAGAAATATTTGGTGAACTTTGCAATCGAGGCGTTTCACAAGCTGTCTTGCGCCAACAATCGGATACCGTCGCCTACATTCGGACGAAGGATGGCCGCTATTGGCCATCAGAGCACCATCGCCGCCGTCATCCACCGTTGTTAAGCTCAAGCGCCCCCATACTGTTTGACACCCGCGACTTTGGGTGAGTACGCCGCGCCGATGCCTGGAGGGACTCACCATGCACGTTGCTGTCATTCTGCTGATAGTCGCCGTCGTCGTTTGGCTCGTCGCAGGACCTATTCGCGACAAGAGGCGCGAGAAGCGCACCGTGAGGCTCCGCCAGCTGGCCGTTGCGGCATGCGAGCCGCGTCGCCGGCGGATCATCATTGAGACCGTCCGCAAGACCGGCAGTTACTCCGAAGAGTCGGGGATGGAGGCTTACCGCGGCACCATCATCCGCAACTTCCTCGACCTTCCTTTCGCTTGGTACGACACCAGCCATTGGACCCGCGACGAGAAGGCCGCGCTCGCGGAGGTTCAGCGCATCGCCGCCGGTAGGGAGTGCCAGCATCAACGCGGTAGTGTCCCTGGCGCAGCCTTTGCCAACGGCCCGGACGCGGCCGTACTGGTGAACTGACGTGACGGCCATCAGCCGGTCAGATCGACGCGACGCTACAGGACGCAACTCGTAGCGCTCCTGCCTGGACGGTGAAAGTGCGTCTATAACTGGACGAAATCTCTGTGCGATGAACGGGGTCGGCAACGCTCGGTCTGAGTCCGCACGAAGACCGCTGACTATGACTAACTAGACCCGCCCCTCCGACACCAGCTCCAGGGCGGCGTCGACCGCGGCGAGCGCGGCCTTCAGCCGTGCCTTGTGGGCCTTGTCGAGGCGGTCGGGGACGATGCGCGTGGAGAGCGGTACCCCGGCCTCCGTATCCACCAGCTGCTGCGCCAGAACGGAGGCCAGCAGTGCACGCTGGGCGTCGATGATGGAGTCGACGGCCGTCGGCGAGGCCGCGCCCTTGGCGACAACCCCCTTGAGGCGCTCGGCGGACGAGCGGGCGCGCACGTCGTGGCGGATCGAGAGCACGCGCGCGGCGGTGAAGATCGGCATCAGGCCGTACTTCTTGAGGTCGATGCGGCCCTTCTCGTCCACCCGGAAGCGGCCGAACATGCTGAAAGGGTTGTCGCGCTCGCGCGCCGTCTCGACCAGCAGGTTCTGGAAGTCGATGGCCCGGTGCGCCCGGTCGTAGGCGTGCGCCCAGACGGTGTCGGCGAGCGCCGCCTCGCCGTGCACCGGCACGGCATCGAAGAAGATGTCGACGTTGAGGAGGTGGCCGGCGCGCTCGCCGGTCATCCACTTGGCGATGGTGGCGTGCCAGTCGGCCACGCTCTTGCGCCAGGCCCGGTTCCTGGCCATCACGCCGCCCTTGCAGAACGGCACGCCGGCGGCGTCGAGCGTCTCGTTCATGCGGGTGGCGAGTTGCTCGAAGTAGCTGTCCTCGGGGCCGCCCTCGGCGCCTTCGGCGTAGACGATGGCATTGTCCTGGTCGGCCGCCAGCTGGCTCTCGCCGCGGCCTGCCGAGCCCAGCACCAGCACCGCGTAGGGCACGGGAGGCTCGCCCAGGCCCTCCTGGCGCATCGCCTCCTCGGCCAGCTCGGCGGCGCGCCGCGTCATGGCGCAGATCTCGGCGCTGACGACGGAGCAGACGGTGATCGGACCAACCTGCTCCTCCATCAGGCTCCGCGCCATCAGGGTGAGGCGGCCCCAGGCGGCAGCCAGCTCGGCGGCGGCCGAGGCGCTGTCGATGGCATCGCCCAGCACGATCGCCGTGGTGGCGCGGTGGCCGAGCAGGTTGCGCGTCGTCACCGCGCCGACGATCTGTCCGGAAGCATCCGTGACGCCGAGGTGGCGGAAGCCGAGGCGCTCGATGCGGCCGATGGCACGGTAGAGGAAGGCATCCTCGGGCAGCGTCTGCAGCGGCGCGTTGGCAATGGAAGCCACGGGTTGCGAGAGGGCGGCCTCGCCACCCGCATCGACGGCGCGCAACAGGTCGCGCTCGGTGACGATGCCGGTCCCACCACCGCTCAAACGTACGAACACGCTGCTGACGCGCTTCTCGATGAGGAGGCGCATGGCCACCCGCAGCGTGGTGTCCGGCGCCGCAAACACCGCCGGGGCGGACATGACCTCGCGGATGCGGTGGCGGTAGGGGAAGCTGTCGATGCGCGCCAGCACGGGGCGCGCATCGACTGCCGCCTGCGCCGCCGGCGCGTACCCGCCCATGCCGGCGGCCTCCCGCTCGGCCAGCGCCAGGCTCGCCGCCTCGGCTTCAGCGAGCGTGCGGATGTCCTTGGCGCGCAGCAGCGGGATCAGCGCCAGGAAGATCTCGCCGGCGGCGCGCGCGTCTCCCAACGCCGTGTGCCGGCCGCTGATCCGCACATCGAGCCACTCGCACAGCGCCTCCAGGCTGTAGTCGGCGAGCGACGGGGCCGCCAGCCGGGCGAGCGTGCGCACGTCGAGGGCGCGCAGGCGCGGCACCGGCCGGCCGGCGAGGGTGTATTCGCGCTCCAGCACGGCGAGGTCGTAGGCGACCGCGTAGCCGACGACGACGGCACGGCCGATGTAGGCCTCAAGCAGCCCGGCGATGTTATTGAAGGCAGAAGCGTCGGCGACCTTCGCGTCGGTGATGCCGTGGATGGCCACCGTCTCCTTCGGGATCGGGATGCCGGGGTTGACCAGCCGCTCGAAGCGGTCGTCGGAGCGCATGCGGCCGGCCACCACCGGCAATGCCGCCACCTGGACGAGGCGCGCGATGCGGGCATCGAGCCCGGTGGTCTCGGTATCGAGCGCGACCGCATCGAGGGCGATCAGGGGCGTGGAGTAGGACATTCCAGGCGGTGTCAGACCCTCCGGGTCTGACACCGTTGCACGAGCCTCTCTGGCCGCGGTCACGACGCACCATACGATAAGGCTGGAGATAGGGTGCCAGACCCGGAGGTCTGACACCCACCTAGAACATGCCGTTCTTGTTCTTCGTCTTCGAGTCCTCCGGCACCTCCTGAATCACGTCCCAGTGCTCCACCACCTTGCCGTTCTCCATCTTGTAGATATCGACGATGGCGACGCCGCGGGTGCCGGGCTCGCGGATGGAATGCACGTGCAGGATCACGTAGTCGCCGTCGGCGAAGGCGCGCTTGATGACGCTCTTGGCGTTAGGCAGGTTCTGCTTCCTCCATTCGATGAACTTCTTGAGGCCCTCGGGGCCGTCCTCGGCGAATGGGTTGTGTTGGACGTAGCGCGATCCCAGGTACTGGGCGGAGCCCTCGAAGTCGTGCTGGTTGAGCGCCTTCTCGTAGAGCTCCAGGACGGCCTTGATGTTGGCCTGCTCCTGCGGCGTGTGCTGGGCGCTCTGGGCAATAGCCAGCGCGCCCGCACCTGCGACGAAGGCGGCGGCAATTGCGATGCAGACGATGCGTTTCATGGGGTTCCCCTTCCCGTATTCTCAGTCATCCCATAGTTGCACGTCCGTGAGCCGCCTGCCACCAGTGAGGTTTCAGGGATCAGGGATTAGGTTTCAGCGATTAGGTTACAGGTTTCGGGGACTTCCCGCTCGTACGCCCTAAAACCTGATCCCTGAAACCTGACACCTGAATCAGATTGGTCCGCGCCGCAGCAGCCGAAGCAGCACTTGGCGTGCCCGGTTGAGCCATGGATAGAGCCGACGCGACCAGGGGGCGGCGCCGATCAGGCCCAGCGCCGTCCGCCGCCACCTGGAGGGCGAGGAGCGCCCCAGCACGGCGATCATGCGTGTGGCCTCGGCGCCGAAATGGACGGCGCCGCCGAGGCGGAGCACCATGCCCTCGTTGATCTCGTAGCCCTCGCCGCGCAGCCGGGCGACAAGCTCGGGCTCGGAGCGGGCGTTCAGGATCTTCAGGCCCGGATAGAGCTGGCGCAGCCTGGCCATGGCCACGTAGGCTCTGCAGACGGGGCATTCGCCGTCGTAGAGGAGGAAGTCGTTGTCCACAGCACGTCCTGCCTTGGCGCAGAATGGCCGGCTTCACGGGCCGACCAGAAGATGCTGGCGCAGGTCGAGCGACTGCAGCACCGCGGCGCTGCCGCGGATCACGCAGTGCATCGGCGTCTCGGGCACCTTGAAGCTCAGACCCAGCCGGCGCGCCAGGGCGGCGTCGAGCCGGTCGAGCAGTGCCCCCCCGCCCGTCAGCGCGATCTCCTGCCCGGTCACCTCGGTGACGACGGCCGGCGGCAGGTCCTCGATGGCGCGCTCGATGAAGTCGGCGATCTCCGCCACAGGGCGGGAGAGCGCCTCGGCCATGTCAATCTCCGTCAGCACGGCGCTCTTCATGCGGCCCTCGCGCAGGTCGCGGCCCTTGATGTGCACCTCCACCTGCCGGCCGTTGAGCGCGGCGAGCGCGGTGCCCGCCTCCATCTTGATGCGCTCGGCGTTGGCCTCGCCGATCACCAGCTGGTGCTTGCGCCGCACGTGGCGCGTGATCGCCTCGTCCATGGCGTTGCCCGCCACCCGCAGCGAGCGAGCCTGCACGACGTTGCCCTCCGCGAGCACGGCGATGTCGGTGGTGCCGCCGCCGATGTCCACCACCAGGAAGGCGCGTCGCCCGTCGACGGGAAGGCCCGCGCCCAATGCCGCGGCCACGGGCTCCTCCAGGAGGTAGACGCGGCGCGCGCCGGCCTGCATGGCGGTCTCGTAGACGGCGCGCCGCTCCACCGGAGTGGCACCGGCGGGCACGCAGATGAGGATGCGGGGCCGGCGGAAGCCCAGCATGGTCTTGGCGCGGGTGATGAACTGGCGCAGCATCTCCTCGGTGGCGATGAAGTCGGCGATGACACCGTCGCGCATGGGGCGGAGCACCTCGACGGGCTCCGGCGGCGGGCGGGTCTGCATGGCCTTGGCCCGGAGGCCGACGGCCAGCACGTCGCGGCTGGTGCCGCGCGCCAGCACCGCCACCACCGAGGGCTCGTCGATGATGACGCCGCGGCCCACCACATGCACCAGCGTGTTGGCGGTGCCGAGATCGATGGCAATATCGTCGGAGAAGGCGCGCGCGACGCCGGCCAGCACCATGGGGCTATTCGCGTGCGGTGCGGCCCGATCCCGATCTGGATCTGGGCCGCGGCACGGCTCCCTTCGTCATGCGGCACTCCCGATGGCGGTTATCGGCCAGCCCTCCTGGGGGCGGCGCTCTGCCGCTCGCTCCTGCAGACTCGATTGGCCGCCAGCCTAGCAACGCAATCGGCCCCTGTCGCCAGCCAAGCTGTCGCCAACCAAGCTCGCCCGTCACAGTCTCTCCTTTCTCGAACTCCCGATCTCGCGGCCTTTCTCCACTCCTTGTACGGGCACCGGCTTGCACCAGACTCCTTGCAGGGGCACCAGCGCCTGTAGCCTCGTCGGCGGCGCCGGCGAGGGTGCGACGGGTGCGCGAGTGCCTACTCCGCAACCGGTAGAGCGGGGCGGTTGCCCGCCCCATGAGGGGTTGCCTTTCGGCACCCGCGCCCGGCGATTTTCCGTCCCGCTGCGAGCTGCCACCGCGCTCAGGGTCGGCTGGTCCGAGCCTGGTCATCGGATTGGCGCCTTGAGCCCCCGGATCCCACGCCATTGCTGACGCGCGCCAAAGGCCGACACAGCGAGCCTCCTGGATCTGGGGGCCATCTCCCCTCCTTCCAGGACGCCGGCCATCTGCACGTGGACATCGGATGGGCCCATCCACGTCCCGTCGCGGCAAACGACGCCCCTATTGTATCAGCCAGCCTCGCCACACCGGGGATTGTGACGGGGAGCTGGCTTGGGAGTATGGTGAACGAATTGCCGACGGCAGGAGAGGCGCCCGGCGCGATCTTGTCTCGCGGACCAGAGCTCCGTTTTCGTATCCAGAATGCCGTACCGACGGAGCACGGCAAAATTCGGAGGCAACCTGAAGCAAGATCAACGTCCTACGGCAGAGTTGTGTCAGTGGCAGCGCGATCAAGCTGAAGCACAGCCCCCTTCGCGTCAGGATTAGCTTCTCGAATGTCGAATCCGCTATTTTGGGGAATGAATCGTCACCGTGACCACGTTGCTCTTGGTCCGACCCGGCAATGTCAGGGCCCAGATCTTGTAAGTGCCGGGCTTTGCGAACATCGCCGTTCTCGGCAGCCAGCAACACCCAGGTAGAGTGCCGGTACGGGCCGCGCGCGGAGGGTCCGTTTCCCACCATACGATCTCGGCCACTTCCGGCTCG
>DATMZP010000268.1:0-2567 GCA_035573595.1 Hyphomicrobiaceae bacterium | reverse complement strand
CACCTGAAGATCCAGCTCATGCTGCAGCCGCCGGTGTCCCGGTCGCGCCGCACCTGCACGTAGAGCCCCCGGCAGGTCCGGTCGCTGTGCAGGCCGTTGGGGAGCTTGGCGAGGTCCTTGGCGACCTTGAAGCCGCCGGCGCGCTCCCGGAGCTGTTTGCCCCCGCGGGCCTCGACGTAGCGCGTGCGGGCAACCGCGAATGCCTCGGTCGTCCCGCCGCGGTCCGGGTGTGCAGCGGCCATCTCGGCCCTGAGGCGCTTCACCTCGTCCTCGCTGCCGGCGGCGTGTGTGTCGGCCATCTTCGCCTCCCGTGTGTGCGGCGCAGCAAACTGCCATGCGTTGGCTGCCCGCCAAAGTGTAGGTTTCGACTCCCCTCATTTCAAGAAACATGCACTAGGACATGCACCCCGGCGCCGTCCAGAGCGAACACCGCTTGGACAGTGGATGAACGTTTACGCTTGGATTTGCTGGGGTTTTCCGTCTAGCCCTGGTCTACTTGGACACAGGTTGTACTGAGTGGTGGCGGAGAGGGAGGGATTCGAACCCCCGATACCCTTGCGAGTATGCCGCATTTCGAGTGCGGTGCAATCAACCACTCTGCCACCTCTCCGAGCCCCGTCCGGGCGGCGCCCCCGTTGGCCCGCGGCCGCAGGCAGAGGCGGCGGCAGCGGCCGAAGCGCGCGTGTGGACATAGAGGATGACGGCCACGCCGGCAAGTCAGCCGCCGCCCAGTTGCCCCATGCGTGCCGCGTGACGACCCGTCGCGCCCGAGACACGCGAGCCCTGCGCAGCCGTTCGCCGGCGCGCCGTGCCCGTTTGCCGTCCGTCTCCGAGGCGGGGGAGTCGGCGGCTACTTGCCGGCCTCGTCGCAGCCGACGAAGAAGCCGTTGATCTGCTCGATCACGGCCCCCTGCAGCACGTTGAACGTGTTGTCCACCGCGGTCGCCGACCAGGCGGCGCTCTTGGCGATGGTGGTGCCACCGACGTTGCTCCAGCGCAGCGCCGCTTTGGTGGCCCTGCCCTTCTCGAACGTCACGACCGGGTCGATCGAAAAGGTGAGGGCGTGCTTGTCCTTGCCGTCCTTGGTGCTCAACTGGCAGGTCACGTCGTGCTTGCCGATCTTGGCCTCGTAGGTGGCCTCGGACATGGCGGCGGCCAGCATCTTGCGGTCGATGGTGATGCTGGCCTCGCACGAGGCGTGGCCGAAGGGCCACTCCATGGCGCCCTTGAGAACCTTGCTCTTGAGGTCGACGTCGGGCCAGGTCTTGAGCACCTTGCAGGCGATGTTGTCGCCCTGCGCCGCCTTGGTGCGCGCCGCCTCGCAGAGGGCGACCTTGCAGCCGCGCCGCGCCTGCTGCTCCTGGTACAGCTGCTCGCCGAGTGCCTTGTCGATGTCGGTTCGCTTGCGCGGGTCCTCCTGTTGCTGCTGCGCGCCAACTGGCTGGAGACCGAGAAGGGCGAGTGCGAGGACGGCGCCGGAAAAAGCCTTGAACCGAATCGACATGGACGAACTCCGAATGGGAAGCGCGCCGGTTCCCCCCCAAGCGCGCGGGTTAACGACAAGCGGCGCGGGTTGTAACAACCCGGAGAGGCCATGATCAAGCGTCCCGCACCGAGGCCGGAACGGCGCGGGCCGATACCCACAGGAAGTGTGGCCGAAGGGCCGCCATGCGTGCCCTGCATGCGTGCCCTGGCGACCCGGGTTGTGCTCACACGGCGAGCAAGTGCCCGCTTTCGCCCTCGAACTGCAGTCGGTGCAGTCGGGCGTAGGCGCCGCCGGCGCGAATGAGCTCGCGATGCGAGCCGGACTCGACCACGCGTCCTTCGTCCACGACATGGATGAGATCGGCGCGCAGGACGGTGGCCAGGCGGTGCGCGATCACCAGGGTGGTGCGGCCTTCGCTGAGCTCGTCGAGCGCCCGCTGAATGACGCCCTCCGTCTCGCTGTCGAGCGCCGAGGTGGGCTCGTCCAGCAGCACGACGGGTGCGTCCTTGAGGAACGCCCGCGCCAGGGCGATGCGCTGGCGCTGTCCGCCCGAGACCTGGCCGCCGAGCTCGCCTACGGCCGTGTCGTAGCCGTTGGGGAGCGCGCGGATGAAGGCGTCGGCGTGGGCAGCCCGCGCCGCTGCGGCGGTCTCCTCCTCCGAGGCTTCCGGCCGGCCCGCCTTGATGTTGTCGCGGATGGTGCCGTCGAACAGGAACACGTCCTGGCTGACCAGGGCGATCCGGCGCCGCAGGGAAGCGAGCGAGACCTCAGCGATGTCCCGGCCGTCGATGAGAATCCTGCCGCTGTCGGGCGTCCAGAACCGCTGCAGCAGGTTGAGGGCCGTGGTCTTGCCGCCGCCCGACACCCCGACCAGCGCCGTCGTCCGCCCGGCCGGCGCCACCAGGTCGAGACCGGCCAGCGCGACCACTCCCGGCTTGTAGGAGAAGCGCACCTGCTCGAAGCGGATCTCGCCGCCCCGCACCGCCAGATCGGGCGCCGCCACCGGTGCGGGCCTCTCCGCCGCCGTCAGGTCCAGGAGGCCGTACATGGCCCGCGCGCCCGCCGCGGCAGCCGTGAGCTG
>DATMZP010000267.1:0-7350 GCA_035573595.1 Hyphomicrobiaceae bacterium | reverse complement strand
AGATCGGGCTGGTGGACAACGTCGCGGATGGAGATGTTGTAGCTGCCGCCGTCGAGTTCGCCAGAGGGCAGACCGGCAAGCCGCCGCGGCGCGTGGGTGCCATCGTCATCGACAAGGCGTCGATCCCGGCCGGCCTGTTCGACAAAGCGCGGGCGGCCGTCAGCAATAGGCATCCGAGCGGCCCGGTGGCGCCCAAGGCGGCCATCGATGCGGTGGAGGCGGCGACGCTGCCGGTGGAGGAGGGCTCGGCGCTGGAGCGCAAGGCCTTCATGGAGACCAACTCCAGCCCGTACGCGCGGGCGCTGCAGTACAAGTTCTTCGCCGAGCGCCAGGCTGCCAATCTGCCCGGCATCGGCCCCGATACCAAGCTGCGCAACATCGAGACGGTGGGCATCCTGGGCGCCGGCACCATGGGCACCGGCATCGGCCTCGCCTTCCTCAATGCCGGCTTCCCCGTCACCATCGTCGAGACCACGCAGGAGGCCCTCGACAAGGGCGAGGTGCGGATCAAGGAGACCCTGGAGGCCAACGTCAAGCGCGGCCGCATCACCGAGGCGCAGGCGGGCGACCGCTTCGCCAAGCTCACGCCGTCGCTGAAGCTGGAGGACCTGGGGACGGCCGATCTCATCATCGAGGCGGTGTTCGAGAACATGGCGCTCAAGAAGGAGATCTTCGCCAAGCTCGACAAGATCGCCAAGCCCGGCGCCATCGTCGCCACCAACACCTCGACGCTGGACGTAAACGAGATCGCGGCTGAGACCAAGCGGCCGCGGGACGTGGTGGGCCTGCACTTCTTCTCGCCCGCCAACATCATGCGCCTGCTGGAGATCGTGCGGGCGGAGAAGACGGCGCCGGACGTGATGGCGACGGCCATGGCCATCTCCAAGCGGATCGGCAAGGTGGGCGTGCAGGCCGGCGTGTGCGACGGGTTCGTCGGCAACCGCATGCTGCATGCCTACGGTGGCGAGGTGCAGGCCATGCTGCTCGAGGGCGCCATGCCGCAGGAGATCGACGGCGCCCTGGAGGCGTGGGGCATGGCCATGGGGCCGCTGGCCGTGAGCGACCTTGCCGGCCTCGACGTCGGCTACCGCATCCGCAAGGAGCGCAAGCCGACGGGCGAGGCGGCGCAGCTCGCCCGCATCCCCGACAGAATAGTGGAGATGGGTCGGCACGGCCAGAAGACCGGCGCCGGCTTCTACAAGTACGACGCCGACCGCAAGCGCCAGGTCGATCCCGAGATCGAGGCCCTGATCCGCGCCGAGGCCGAGTCCCTCCAGATCAAGCAGCGCACCATTCCCGCCGAGGAGATCGTGGAGCGGTGCCTGCTGCGGCTCGCCAACGAGGGCGCCAAGATCCTGGAGGAGGGCATCGCGCTGCGCGCCAGCGATTGCGATACCATGTACCTCAACGGCTACGGCTTCCCCGGCTGGCGCGGCGGCCCGATGTGGCAGGTCGACAACGTCATCGGGATGAAGCCCGCGGCGGAGAAGATTAGGGCGTACGAGGCCAAGTACGGGGCGCGGTGGAAGATTGCGCCGCTGATCGAGCGCCTCGCCAAGGAGGGCGGGACATTTGCGGCGTTGGATAAGCAGCGTAGGGCGGGTTAGGCCCGAAGGGCCGTAACCCGCCATCGTCTTCAGGTCGCACTCATGGCGGGGCGAGTATGCGTATCAGCGCATAACTCGCCCCGCTCATAAGCATCGGAAAGCGGCATTAGGAGGCGGAGCTATTGTCGTGACAACTGACAGTATTTTTCTTTACGCGCTTATTGCGATGCTTTTTATTGTTGGACCTCTTCTGATTTATGCGATGGCTCGCAGTCGCCACGCATTATTCCTCGCCAAGCACGGATCATGGTGGGCTTTGCCGCTGCGGGGCACTTACTTCGTTGCTTTTGTGACCTTTGGGGCTTTCGCGCATCTTAATTGGCGCGACTATTACTGTGATTTATATTACTATTATCACGAATGTGACGATGTTCCAGATTACACTCTGACGCTTGCATACGTTTGCGCCCTCCTCGCTCTACTAATGTTCATTATGCTAATTAGCGTCTCCTCAAAACCGAGTAATAAAACCAAAGACTAGGGGTGGCAGCACTACGATTGTTCAGGCTGCAGTAGACTTTGCCGATATCCGCAAGCCAAGACTGGAAGCACTCACAATGCAGGATGACCCCACCGGCCTCTCCCTCCCGCTCGACCCCGGCTGGGGCGACATTCGCGAGGGGGTGCGGCACATCTGCGACCTCTTCCCCAACGAATACTGGGTGAAGCTCGACCACGACGCGGCCTACCCCACGGTGTTCGTGCGTGCGCTTACCGAGGCAGGGTATCTCGCAGCGCTGATCCCGGAGGAGTACGGCGGGTCCGGGCTGCCGCTGTGCGCGGCGTGCGCGGTGCTGGAGACGATTCACGACAGCCCCTGCAATGCCGCGGCCTGCCATGCGCAGATGTACACCATGGGTACGGTGCTCCGGCACGGCAGCGAGGCGCAGAAGCGCAAGTATCTGCCCGGCATCGCGAGCGGAGCGCTGCGGCTGCAGGCGTTCGGCGTCACCGAGCCGACCACCGGCTCCGACACCACCCAGCTCAAGACGCGGGCCGAGAAGAAGGGCAACGACCGCTACGTCGTCAACGGTCAGAAGGTGTGGACCAGCCGTGTGCTGCACTCGGACCTGATGCTGCTGCTCGCCCGCACCACACCGGTCGACAAGGTGAGGAAACGCTCCGAGGGACTCTCCGTGTTCATCGTCGACCTGCGCGACGCCAAGGGGCGTGGGCTCGACATCCGCAAGATCGACGCCATGCTGAACCACAACACCTGCGAGGTGTTCTTCGACAACCTGGAGGTGCCGGCGGAGAACCTGATCGGAGAGGAGGGGCAGGGCTTCCGCTACATCGTCGACAGCATGAACGCCGAGCGCATCCTGATCGCCTCGGAGAGCTTAGGGGACGCCCGCTACTTCATTCGCCGCGCCAGCGAATACGCCAGGGAGCGCGTGGTATTCGGCCGCGCAATAGGCCAGAACCAGGGCGTGGCCTTCCCCATCGCCCGAGCCCATGCGCAGGCTGCCGCCGCCGAGCTGATGGTGCGCAAGGCCGCCACCCTGTTCGAGGCCGGGCGTGACTGTGGCGCCGAGGCCAACATGGGCAAGATGCTGGCGGCCGACGCCGCCTGGGCCGCGGGCGAGGCCTGCATGCAGACCTTCGGCGGCTTCGCTTTCGCCCGCGAGTACGGCATCGAGCGCAAGTGGCGGGAAACGCGCCTCTACCAGACGGCGCCCATCTCCACCAACATGATCCTGGCCTACGTGGCTCAGCACGTGCTGGGGCTGCCGCGATCGTATTGAATATCGCGTTTCTGTCGAAGCCCGACGCGCGTTACCCAGGATTGGCAGCAGGAGGATGGTGGGTTGCGGCCCTTCGGGCCTAACCCACCCTACTGTTCGCGGCGCTTCGCCCATATCATATGCGGTCCGGGGCCTTTCACGGCCCGCTCCGCGGGAGTGCCCAGGTATCGGCCGGCGATCTCCGGAATGCCGAGATCCTCCTGCTCCTCGAAACCGAGGCGGCGCAGCTCGGCCGACAGCGCGCCCGCTTCGAAATAGGTCTTCCACGACTCGCCAACGGCGGCCACCCGCGCGGCAAGCTCCGCAATGTGAGCGCGGCGATGCTCCGGATACTTCTCCAGAGGCTCGGCATAGTCGAACACAACCTCCGACCCGGGCAGGCCCGCGATGAACCGCAAGGTCGCCGCGACGGCCTCGCGCGGGAGATAGGGCACGACGCCGAGCCAATGAAAGAACGCCGGCCGCTCCATCTCGAAACCGGCCGCGACCAATGCCGCGGCCAAGTCCTCCCGCTCCAGATCGACGGGCGCGAACGTCACCTCGGCGGGAACGCCGATCCCCGCGTCCGCCAGGCGCTCGCGTTTCCACGCCTGGGTCGCGGGATGATCGATCTCGATCACGCGCAGCCCTTGCTCGCGATGCGGATTGCGCAACGCGAAGGTATCGAGACCCGCGCCCAGAACGACCGCCTGGCGCACGCCGCGCGCCACCGCCAGCGCCAGGCGATCCTCGGCAAAGCGGCTGCGTGCCGCCACGAACAGCCGCATGCGCCTCCGCGCCGGATCGGCCGCCTCGAATCTCGCCATGACCGCGTCCGCATCGGGGCCGAGGACGACACGCGCCAACGGGTCGGCAAAGATGCCGGCGCCGTCCGCCGTCTGGTGTGCGGCCCGATAGGCCGCCACCGCAAGCGCCGTACGGCTGGGCTCATTCTCTCGCATGGGACATCCCGATTGAGGCCGCTCTGGCGGGCTCGGCGGCTCGACAGAAATCTAAGGGTTGGCGTCCAATTCCGTGGCGCGCTTGAAGGCGGGGCGCTCGGTCAGCCGGCCGACGTAGGCCGCGAATTCCGGACGCTCGGGGATCAGCTTGAACAGCATGCCCCAGCGCAGCGTAGAGCCGATGAGGACGTCGGCGGCGGTGAACCGGTCACCCAGGAGGTAGGGGGAAGCCGCACCCGTGGCCTCGGCCAGCACCTCCATGACTGTGTCGAAGTCGCCGAAGCCCGCCGTCGAGCGGCCCACCGGCTCCTTGCGCGGGAAGGCGCGCTCCAGCATCGCCGGCTCGATGCAGCTCGGGCTGAAGAACAGCCACTTGAGATAGGGGCCGCGGCGCGGGTCGCCGACGGCCATGTTGAGCCCGGCGTGAGGGAACTCGTCGGCCAGGTAGCAGCAGATGGCCCCTCCCTCCGTGATGACCGTGTCCCCGTGGCGGAGCGCCGGCACCTTGCCCATCGGGTTGATGGCGAGATACGCGGGCGCCCGGTTCTCGCCGTTCTTCAGGCTCAACAGGTGGACGTCGTAGGGCTCGCCCAGCTCCTCCAGCATCCAGCGCACGATCGACGAGCGCGACGGGGCGGCGTGATAGAGGGTGAGCTTGGGCATTGCCGGATCTCCTGGCGGCTTTCGTTCCTGACAGGCGTCATTCAGGAGAACGCCGGTAGTCCCCTATTGTGGCGCTCGCATGGGATGCACAGGTTTGATACTTGGCGCTGCAAACCGGTGACGGCGGAGGCTGCGCATGGCTGCAGACATACTGATCAACATCGATGTGGACGACCTGGGCCGCGCCGCCGCCTTCTACACGGCGGCGCTCGGGCTGAAGGTGGGCCGCCGGTTCGGCACCTTCGCCGTCGAGCTGACGGGCGGCACGTCGCCGGTCTATCTGCTGGCCAAGGCCGCCGGCAGCGCGGCCGGCCCCGCGTGCGACGAGCGCCGCCGCTATGCGCGGCACTGGACCCCGGTGCACCTCGACTTCGTTGTCCCGGACCTGGAGGCCGCCCTCAAGGCGGCCCTCGCCGCCGGGGCGAGCCTAGAACGGGAGCCGGCAACCCACAAATGGGGCAAGATCGCCCTTCTGGCCGACCCGTTCGGACATGGGCTGTGCCTTATCGAGTTCATCGGCCGGGGCTACGATGAGATCGCTACGGGCTGAGGCGCCCAGAGGCTACAGTGAGGCTACACGGGAGCGTCGCAAGAGATGGGATGGTTGGTCGGAGAGCTGGTGGCGCTGGCGGGTCCCGCCTACTTCTTCCTCCAGATCCTGATGGCGATGCGCTACCGGGGCCGCTGGCGGCTGGCGGCGCTCACCCCGCTCCTCATGATGGTCCCGCTGGCGGTCCATGCCGGACTTGCCTACGCGGCCGGGGCGCCGGGGTGGCCGCTGCTGCTGGTGCTCGCGGCACCCGTGGCCTTTGCCTGGCTCCTGCTGGTGGGAATCGCGAAGAGCACCGCGGGGTCGCTGGCCGCGCGGCGGGCGCCTGTCGGCGGGCAGTCCGGGCGCGCAAGAAATCCGCAATGACAGGGCCATGACGCGCCGATACGGGAGCGACAAGGTGCCCGGAGTGCGCGGGGCAGTCGGGCGTCCATCCTATTGCAATCGTGGTGCGGCCGTCCTATCTCAGCGGCTGCGAATCGGCATTATTCTCGCCGCCGAGGGGCATTCCCAAAGGTTGATGACCGGCTGAAAGGTGTGGCGGCGCCGCGCGGCGGCGGCGGCGACGGAAGGAGAGGCATGAAGGGTTTCAAGGAGAAGACGTTTGCCGACCGCCTGCAGGAGGCGGCCGACGCAAGGAAGACGGCGCTGGAGCGGTTCAAGTCCCGACCCGCACCCGACGATCCCGAGGTTATCAGGCGCCGCGAGGAGCGGTTGCGGATCGCCCAGGCCCGCGACGAGCGCGAGGCGGTGCGCAAGGCCCAGAAGGAGGTCGAAGCTGCGGCGCGGGCAGAGCGCGAGGCCGCCGAGCGGGTCGAGCGAGAGGCGCGCGAGCGCCGCGAGGCCATCGAGAAAGTGATCCGTGACGCGGCCGACGCCGCCGAGCGCAAGGCCGCGCGCGACGCCCGCTACGCCGCGCGCAAGGCGCGCCAAGTGCAGAAAAAGAGGGGTTGAGGGTCTAATTAGGGTGGTCCAGGGTCTTTACTCACCTCCTTTCGAGAGAGCCCGCTTGTGTGCAGTTTTGATGGATGTGTGCGATCCATAATGATGCGACAGATCTCAATACTCACGCAGCGACGGACAGCGCCCAGCGGGCTGGCTATCACGGAATGAGGCCCGCCTAAGGGTTCAGCGAGGGGTTAGCGGTAGCCGCAGCTCAAGGTTGCTGCAAGGCGACCGGAATCGGTTGCTGGACGCGAAGTGACGCTCGTGCGCGACTCGGCCACACTTTGGTAACACTTTGCCGCGAATGCTCCCGCAGGTGTGCGCACGGCGGGCCTCAAAAGCAGGCCCTCCCGGGCAGCGCCGGGGGAGCAACTGAGGACGTCGCCGAGGCAACCAATGCCCGCACCACGTTTTGCTTTCGCCCTGGCGGGCGTCCTGGTGGCGCTGACCGTCCTGTCGATCGCGGCGCCGGCGCAGAGCCCGCCGCCCTGGCAGGGCCCGCCGCCGCCGCGGGACGATGCCTATCGCCCGCCACGCGACGACGCCTATCGCTCACCGCCCCCCCAGCCGCCGCCCGATCCCTATCCGCCATCCCGGTCGCAGGCGGGCGAGCCCTACTACCCGCCCGGCGCCGAGCCCAGGCAGCAACCTGGCGAGCCCTATCCCGGCCCCTACGCCGCGCCGGGGCCTTACGGCTACGACGGGCCGAGCCGCACCTACTCCTCCTACGAGATCGTCGACGCCGGCCACCGCTTCTTCGGCTCGATCACCAAGGGCCTCGCCGGCGTCGTGGAGTACGCTTTCCAGCAGCAGGGCCGCCCGAACGGCTACATTCTGGGCCAGGACGCCGGCGGCGCCCTCATCGCCGGCCTGCGCTATGGCGAGGGCGTCCTGTACAC
>DATMZP010000266.1:0-4060 GCA_035573595.1 Hyphomicrobiaceae bacterium | reverse complement strand
GCTTCAACCTCGCGGGCTACGGCTGTACCACCTGCATCGGCAACTCCGGGCCGCTCCCGGAGGCGATCGGCGATGCGGTGCGGGCCAAAGACCTCGTGGTGGCCGCCGTGCTCTCCGGTAACCGCAACTTCGAGGGCCGCGTGAACCCGGACGTGAAAGCGAACTACCTGGCCTCCCCGCCGCTGGTGGTGGCCTACGCCATCGCCGGCACGCTCAACAAGGATCTCACCACGGAGCCCCTTGGCACGGGCTCGGACGGCCAACTGGTCTACCTCAATGACATCTGGCCCACCTCGACCGAGATCGCCGAGCTGATCCGGACCTCGGTGACGCCCGACATGTTCGCCAAGCGCTACGGCGCGGTGTTCACGGGCGATGAGAAGTGGCAGGCCATGGGCAAGGCCAAGCCGAGTCTCACCTACAGCTGGAATTCCGGCTCCACCTACGTGCAGAACCCGCCCTACTTCGAGGATATGCCCACCGCCCCGGCGCCGATCACCGACGTGGTGGGCGCGCGCGTCCTCGGCCTGTTCCAGGACAGCATTACGACGGACCACATTTCGCCCGCCGGCGCCATCAAGAGGGACGGCCCGGCCGGCGTCTATCTGATCCAGCATCAGGTGCGCCCGGCCGAGTTCAACTCCTACGGGGCGCGACGCGGCAACCACAACGTGATGATGCGCGGCACCTTCGCCAACGTGCGCATCAAGAACATCATGATGGGCGGCAAGGAGGGCGGCAACACTGTCCACTATCCGTCAGGCGACATGCTGTCCATCTATGACGCCGCCATGCGCTACAAGGCGGAGGGCGTGCCGCTGGTGGTGTTCGCGGGCCGGGAGTATGGCACCGGCTCCAGGCGCGACTGGGCGGCCAAGGGCACGCGGCTGCTTGGCATCCGCGCCGCGATCGCCCAGTCGTTCGAGCGCATCCACCGCTCCAATCTGGTCGGCATGGGCGTGCTGCCGCTGGTGTTCGAGGACGGCCAGTCCTGGCAGAGCCTGGGGCTCACCGGCCAGGAAACGGTGACGATCCGCGGCCTCGGGGCCCTCAAGCCTCGCCAGATGCTGGCGGTGGAGATCGCCGGCGCCGATGGCAAGCCGAGGATCATCGAGGTGCTGTGCCGGATCGATACCGAGGAGGAGTTGGCCTACTACCGCCACGGCGGCATCCTGCCGTTCGTGCTGCGCAACCTGGCCGCCGCGTAGAGGGTGTCAGACCCGGCGTCGCCGGTCTGACAAATCACTCCCCACGTCACCGCCCCAGGGCCGCCCGGGCCTCGGGCAGGATGTTAACGGCGAGGCGGTCGTGGTCTGCGGCGGTGAAGTGGATGCGGCCGCCAACCTGCTCTGGATCTGGGCGATATTGCCCGCTGTCTGGCCGGCCTGGCCGCGGCGCGTGTCGTTGCCTCCGGCTTGCATTGCCCGCGACGAGACGGCCGTCGCGTGCAGGCTGGGGCGGACCGGTCCCGACAACGACGCAGAGAGAAAATGCCTAGGTTGCAATAGCGGGCCGGAGGCCCTGCGATGCCGCAAATGCCATTGCCACCCCCGCACCGGGAGAGGCGGCTCCATACAGTATGTGTCGTCGCCGGGACCGTTCCGACCACGCTTCACTGTTAGTTGCTGTGCTCACCATCTGGCAAAGTGAAAGACGTGATCGATTGCTGAACCGATTCTGAAAATGCTAGAGTAGCAGTGACTTCCGGGGCGGGAATGAAAGCCGGATATCCGGGCAGGAATTGCCTGCGGGCAGGGGAAGCCCACATGGGGGTGCTGCGTTTCGAGGGCTTCACGCTCGATGTGGCGGGCGGCGTCCTGATGCGGGACGGCAAGCCGCTTGCCCTGCGGCGGCAGCCCTTCAAGGTGCTCGTCTACTTGGCCGAGCGGTCCGGCCGGCTGGTCAGCAACAAGGAGTTGATCGACAAGTGCTGGGACAACCCCAAGCACACCAGCATCAACTCCCTGGCCCAGTGTGTCAGGGCCATCCGCGAGGCCCTGGGCGAGACCGAGCACGACATCATCAGGACGGTGCACGGCCAGGGCTACGTATTCGCGCCTCCCGTGCTGGCCATGCTGCCGGAGCAATCGCCGGTGGCGGCCCAACCGGAGGCGCCCACTGCATCGCCGGCAACGCAGGCTGCGCAGCCGCAGCCCGCTGGGCCGCAGGGCAGCTCGGGTGCGCCCGCCGCAGCGCCAGCCCTAGCGCCGCTTCGTGAGGCTTTGTCTCTCCTGGGGGAGATGGCCCACCTGGTCCTGCGCCGAAAGCGGCACGCTTTGGCGGCCGGCATCGTTCTGAGCGCCGTGCTGCTCGTCGGCGGCTGGGCGGTCTGGACCTGGGCGGCGTACCCGGCGGAGCTCACGATGGCCGCGGTCCCGTCCATTGCCCTCCTGCCGATCAAGGCCACCGGAGACGAGCCGAACAGGAGCGACGTTGCCGCCGCGCTCACCAGCGAGATCGAGACAGAGCTGTCACGCATGCCGCGTGGGTTCGACATGCGCGTCCGGCTGGCGCCCGGCTACAAGGGCCGCTTCGACCAGCCGAGGACCGCCGGCCGCGACCTCGGCGTGCGCTACCTCGTGCTCTGCAGCGTCCGCCGCGACAGCGACGGCAGGCACGTCACCGTGCAGCTGGTCGAGGCCGAGAGCGGGCGTGCCGTCTGGGCCGAGCCTTTTGTCTACAACCCGGATGTATCGCATGCCCAGAGCCGGCTGGCCGCCAGGATCGCGCGCATGCTCCAGGGCCAGGTCCTGCGGGCCGAGAGCCGCCGGCCGCTGCCCGCCCGTCCCCAGGCCGGGCAATACGTGATCCTGGGCCGCGCCCACATGGTCGGCGAGCGCGCCATGGAGGCCAACCGGCAGGCAATGGCCTATTTCGACAAGGGGCGCGCCATCGATCCCAACTCGGTGCCGGCCCTGCAGGGCGGCGCCAGGGTGAGGGTCAACAAGGTCCTCAACCGGTGGCTGCCAAGGGAGGAATGGGGCAGGCTTCTCGACGAGGCCGACGACGCCATCAAGCGCGCCATGGCATTGGAGCCGAATGACGCCGGCATGCACGTGCTGCGCGGCGCCTATCTGCGCGCCAGGGACAAGGATGCCGAGGCCGTCAAGGCCTTCGAGCGGGCGCTGGAGCTCTATCCCGACTACCCGCTTGCGATTGCCGAGCTGGGCCGGGCCAAGATCGAGGTCGGCCTGGCGCACGAGACTGAGGGGTACATCAAGGCGGCGTTGAGCCTGAGCCCCAAGGAGCCCTACGGCACGGTCTGGTACTACTGGGCCGGCATGGCCGAGGCGCACCTGGGCCGCTTCCAGAGCGCCAGGAACTGGCTCCTTCAGGCCCGTAACGCCAACCGGTCCTACCCCAACGTCGTGCCGTGGCTGGCGGTGGCGCACGCGGGCCTCGGCGAGTGGACCGAGGCGCGCGCCTACATGGACGAGCACCGCAAGAATTTCCCGCGGTTCTCGATGGCGAGCTGGCGGCTGGCGATGCCGCAGCGCCATCCGGATGTGATCCCGCAACGCCAGCGCATCGAGGCGCTGCTGCGGCAGCTAGGCGTGCCGGAGAGACCGCCGCCGGACGACAAGGTGCAGACCGGCCTGGTGCAGTAGGGACAACATCCAGCGAATCGCCTGACGCGGTCTGTCGCTGGCGGCTGCAGGTGGACCTCCGCCGCGACGCTTCGTCTCCGCTGGCGGCAGCCCGATGCGCTATACTGACGCGCTGCGGTGCGGGCGGGCTCCAGGGGTCGGACCGCGCGGCAGTTCGGGCCAGGTGCCCAGGGATGCCCCATGAGCCACCCTATGAGCCACGCCTCCAAGACGCCGCTGCTCGACACCGTCAAGTCCCCCGAGGACTTGAGGCGTATCCCGGATCACGACTTGCGGCAGCTGGCCGACGAGCTGCGCCAGGAGACCATCGATGCCGTCTCCGTGACGGGCGGCCACCTGGGCGCCGGGCTCGGCGTGGTGGAGCTGACCGTGGCGCTGCACCATGTGTTCGACACCCCGCGCGACCGTCTGATCTGGGACGTGGGTCACCAGGCGTATCCCCACAAGATCCT
>DATMZP010000265.1:0-2317 GCA_035573595.1 Hyphomicrobiaceae bacterium | reverse complement strand
AGCAAGTGGATCGCGGCGGGAACCCGACCATCAACCCGTTCATCAACCCCGACGGCGAGAAGAACCTGTTCAACTCCCGGCAGCCCGCCGACGACGTAGCCAACTACCTGGGGCCGTGGTCCAAGATCCTGGAAAACGCCGGCGGCTACTCGCCCGAGGCGGCCAAGACGGCCGCCCTGGAGGTCCTACCCGACATCCTGCACTACGACCGCAGCAAGCCCGCCACGTACCCCAACGGCCGCATACCCACCGACGACGTGTACAGCATGCGCTTCGCCTGGCTGACCAACGGCAAGGTCCCCCCGACCGGGCTCAAGCCGCACGACGACCTGCTGGCCGGATTCCCCTACCTCGGCCCACCCAACCCTAGCTATGGCTAGATCGACGGGTTCGTGCCTCGGTCCGCCCTGAGGTTGTCGTCCCCGATCACTCCGCCGTCATGCGCGCTCGGCTGCGGGCTTTGAGCAGCCGAGCGGGTCGGCCGTCCGACAGGCGCTAGACAACGTAGCCCCTGACGTGTGCCTCGCCTTTGGCTAGGTCGACCGTGCCCCTGGCCCAGATCTGAAGTCGGTTTACCCACGCATAATCGGGCTCGGAAGTCGTCATGGTCACGCTTTCGCGCAGGTCGCCAAGGGGTGGTCCCTGCGTGAAGTGGGCGACGCCATTGGCATAGAGCGCGATCTTCTTGCCATCATCGGTCGTGATCTCGGCGTGGATGTGGAGCTGAACGCGACCATCGGGACGGATGTAGATGTAGTCGGTTAGCTCAATCGCTCCTCGTAGCCTCTGGCCGACGATCGGCCCCTGGAAGGTGAGGTCGTACCGAGCCCCTTGCGGTGGGATGTCTGCGACGCCGGACAACAGAGCGTCCAGCGCGGGTACGCCGTACGAGGTCGCCCCGGTCGACTGGATGGTGTACTCGTAGATCAACTCGCCGGGCGTCTGTTCGTTCATGACCGAATGCTTCTTCTAACGGCCTGATCGAGTTCTAAGGGCCTGATCCAGCTCGCGGCGGGAGCTGATGTCCAGCTTGGCGAACACCTTGCGCAGGTGCCACTCCACGGTGCGGCCGCCGATAAATAGCTGTGCGCCGATCTCCGGGTTGGTTCGTCCCTCGCGGGCCAGCTGCGCGATCTCCTCCTCTTGCGGAGTCAGGTCGGTCCGGGTATCTTCGCTGCGCTTGCGCGCCTTTTCGCCGGTCGCCTGGAGCTCTCGCCGCGCGCGTTCGGCGAAGGCCTCGGCGCCCATGGACACGAGCGTGTCCAGCGCGGACCGCAGCTGGTTGCGGGCATCGATCCGCCGCTTCTCCCGACGCAGCCATTCCCCGTAGACCAGGCGGGCGCGGGCCAGGTGGGCCGCCATCCGGGTTCTGCCCAGCAGCTCGATCGCCTCGCGGTACTCCTCCTCGGCGGCAGGTCCCCCCGATACCAGCGCCCGGGACCGCGCCGCCGCCCCCAGAGCCCAGTTGCTGGCGCTCGCCACGGCGATCTGCGACAGCTGATCAGCCGCCGAGCGAGCGCGTTCGGCCTGATCGCTTCGTGCCGCGGCTTCCACCAGCTCATACAGGGCCCACGGCGAGATGACGATCTCATCGACGCCGCTGGCAGCGCCCGCCGCCCCGGCGGCAGCCCGGTAGTTGCCCTGGCCGTTATACAGCACCGCCTGCGCGTAATCCGTGTAGGTCAGTGCCGCGCCCTCACCCCGGTCCGAGGCGCCACGGACCATCTCCCCCGCCAGGCCGGCCGCCTCCGTCGCGTCCCCGCGCCACGCGGCAAGCAGCAGCGGGACATAGGGCAACGTGGCCTCCCTTGTCCCCGGGTCGACGCCCTCACGCTCCATCAGCAAGGCCGCCGCCGTCGACAGCTCGCCGGCCTGGACGTGGATCTCGGCCAGGTAATCGAGCGCGAACGGAAGCCAGCTGAGGGTGCCGTTCGCGCGCGCCAGCCGGAGCTGGCCGGCCGCGAGCTCGAACCACGCCTCGTCGTCCCACATGTCCATGGCGACGATGTCGTACGAGAAGGACAGCCAGTCCAGCTCCAGCGGCTCCGCCCGGTAGCGGCGCAGGGCCTCCTTGAGCGCGGGGGCGGCGGCCACGTACCCATCGGCCAGGCGCACGGCGAGGCCACCGATGAGCAGCAGCGAATGCGGCAGCGGCTCCGGCCCGCACGGCGGCATCGTCGCGGATCTCGCGGCGCGGGCGACCTGTCTCGCGTCCTGTCCCTGGGCCAATCGGCCGGCGTAGATCGCCGCTACCAGGGCTTCGAGATAGGTCTGCCGGGCCAGTTCGGCATCCAGGCTCTGCAGCCGCTGCGCTGCC
>DATMZP010000264.1:0-5268 GCA_035573595.1 Hyphomicrobiaceae bacterium | reverse complement strand
ACGTACGGCCAGATCAGGTCCTTCGGCCGCAGCATGTTGAAGACGGTGGCCATGCGCCCGGCGTCGAGATAGCCGCGCTCGGCCATCATCTCCTCCAGCGCCTTGAGTTGGGCGTCGTCGATGAACACCAAGAGGTCGCCGGCCTTGCTGAAGTCCACCTGGGCGGCGAAGAAGGTGGCCGACGAGAACGGCTCCTCGCCGCGCGCGGCAAGATAGGCCAGCGTGGTCCCGAGCAGCGTGCCGCCCACGCAGTAGCCGATGACGTTGGATTTGTCGGTGCCGGTCTCGCGCTTCACCGCGTCGGCCGCGGCCAGCACGCCCTCGCGCATGTAGTCCTCGAAGGTCTTGAGGGCGTGGCGCTCGTCGGGATTGACCCAGCTCACCACGAACACGGTGAAGCCCTTCGACACCGCGAAGCGGATGAACGATTTCTCCGGACCGAGATCAAGGATGTAGAACTTGTTGATCCAGGGCGGCACGATCAACAGCGGCCGGGCGTGTACCTTCTCGGTGGTGGGCGCATACTGGATCAGCTGGATGACGTCGTTCTGGAAGACCACCTTGCCGGGCGCGGTGGCGACGTTGCGGCCCACCTCGAAGGCGCTCACGTCGGTCTGGCTGATGTTGAGCATCTCGCCGGACCGTTCCACATCGTGGACGAGGTTGGTCATGCCCTGCACGAGGTTCTGGGCGCTCGACGCCGCCGTCTCGCGGAGCACCACCGGGTTGGTGAGGGGGAAGTTGGACGGCGAGAGCGCGGTGACCGTCTGCTTGAGGTAGAAGTTGGCGCGTTGGCGCGTGCGCTCGTCGAGGCCCTCGGTCTTGTCCAGCATGTCCTGGAGCCAGCGGGCGGTGATGAGATAGAGTTGCTTCCAGAAGTCGAAGTAGGGGTTGCGGCTCCACTCCGGATCGTTGAAGCGGTTGTCGCCCGGCTCCGGCTCGGCCAGCGGCGCCGCAGCCTCGCCGCCCACGGTGCGCTGGGCGGTGTTGGCCATCAGCTGCATGTAGCTCGAGAACAGCGCCCCCTGGGCCTCCACCAGCCTGGCCGGGTCGGCGAGCCAGGGTTGCATCACAGCTGAGAGCAGCCTGCCAGCCTCGGTCCACTCGTTGGCGAGCGTATAGGGCCCTACCGAGTGCTGGGCACGCTCCAGGAGCCCCTGCATGGCCCTGGTGCTCTCTTCCATCAGGCGCAGGAAGTTGCGGCCGAAAGCCTCCGGATCGGCGATCCGGTAGGCTCCGAGGTCGATCCGGGTGTCGGCGAGGGCCGGCAGGGGTGTCTCGTCGTCTTTGGTGTGCTTCTGCATGGCGGGGTCTCGCTAGGGCGGACCGGAGAACGCGGGAGGCGGGGCGCCGCTCCCCTCTCCAGCACAGATTGGTAAACACTATCTGGTGCCGGCCGGTCGCGCACCAAAGGGAATCGGCAAATCGGTGCTGCCGTGCAGCAAAAAAAGCCGCCCCTCGTGCATGTCAAGACAGAGAGAATCTGTTACCCGTCACAAACGGTGAAGGACACCGCGCAACGGTGGTGCTACATGTCCCCGGTTTTGCCGCGGGGTCTATGGAGGGGCTGATGGCGGTACGTTGCAAGCTCGGGCTCGCCTTGGTTGCGTCGGGTGCCGTCGGCATGGCATTGCTTGGCTGCTCGGAGACCATGTCCCTGGTTGACCTGCCCAATATCTCGCGGTTGCCGGAGAAGCTCCTGAGCAAGGAGGAGCAGGCCAAGACCATGAACCAGATGCTCGAGAAGGGGCAGACCCACCAGTCCGACGCCATCAAGGAGATCGAGGCCGCCAAGGAGCCGGAGAAGGCCAAGTAGAGGCCTCCCCCTGCCCTCGTCCCGAACCCTCGTCTCCAGTCCGCTTCGCCAGAACTTTCCCGCTTCCGCCTTTCGTGCCGGTGAGTCCCGTGATCGAAGAGTTCCATCGCATCAAGCGTCTGCCGCCCTACGTCTTTGCCGAGGTGAATCGCCTCAAGGCCGCCGCCCGCGCTCGTGGCGCCGACATCATCGATCTCGGCATGGGCAACCCTGACCTGCCGACGCCCCAGCATATCGTCGACAAGCTGTGCGAGACGGTGGCGAGGCCGCGCACCAACCGCTACTCGGCCTCCAAGGGCATCCCCGGCCTGCGCAAGGCTCAGGCGGCCTACTACGCCCGCCGGTTCGGGGTGAGGCTGGACGCCGAGACCCAGGTGGTGGCGACCTTGGGCTCCAAGGAAGGCTTCGCCAACATGGCGCAGGCCATCTCGGCGCCCGGCGACGTGATCCTGGCACCGAGCCCCACCTATCCGATCCACGAGTTCGGCTTCATCATCTCGGGTGCTGCCATCCGGCACATTCCGACCACTGGGTCCACCAGCGGCGATGCGGCGAGCGAGAAGGACCCGCTGGCGGCGTTCCTGCGCGGCGTGGACCGGGCGGTGCGCCACTCCATCCCGAGGCCGCTGGCGGTTGTGCTGAGCTATCCCTCCAACCCGACGGCGCAGGTGGCCGATCTCGCGTTCTACACCGACGCGGTGCAGCTGGCGAAGCGGCTCGATCTCATCATCCTGTCGGACCTCGCCTACTCGGAGATCTACTTCGACGGCATTCCGCCCCCCTCGGTGCTGCAGGTGCCGGGGGCGATGGATATCTCGGTTGAGTTCACCTCGCTGTCCAAGACCTATTCCATGCCCGGCTGGCGCATGGGTTTTGCGGTGGGCAACGAGCGGCTGATCGCGGCGCTGGCGCGCGTGAAATCCTATCTCGACTACGGCGCCTTTACGCCGATCCAGGTGGCCGCCGCCGCGGCCCTCAACGGCCCGCAGGACTGCGTGGAGGAGGTCCGCAAGGTCTACAAGGCGAGGCGCGACTGCCTGGTGGAGAGCTTCGGCCGCGCCGGCTGGCCGATCCCCGCACCGGCCGCCTCCATGTTCGCCTGGGCGCCTATTCCCGAGGCGTTCCGGGAGATCGGCTCGGTGGAGTTCGCGAAGATGCTCATTGACGAGGCCGACGTGGCGGTGTCGCCCGGCCTCGGCTTTGGCGAGTACGGCGAGGGGTTCGTGCGCATCGCGCTGGTGGAGAACGAGCACCGCATCAGGCAGGCGGCGCGCAATATCAAGAAGTTCCTCGCCCGCTCGCCGCAAAGCATGCATAACGTGATACCCATCGCGCAAACGGCATCACGCTAAGTTCACCGCATGACCCAGCCGATAAGATTGGGGGTTGCCGGGCTTGGCACCGTGGGCTGCGGCCTGCTGCGGCTCATGGAGGCCCACGCACCCCGTTTGGCCGAGACCGTAGGCCGCCCCATCGTGGTGACGGGCGTGAGCGCGCGTAGCCGCGACAAGGCCCGGGGCGTCAAGCTCGACGCTATCCCCTGGTTCAGCGATCCCGTCGCCCTCGCGGCCGACAGGTCGATCGATGTCTTCGTGGAGCTGATCGGCGGCGACGACGGCCCGGCCAAAGCGGCGGTGGAGGCGGCGCTCTCCGCCGGCAAGCCGGTGGTGACCGCCAACAAGGCGCTGCTGGCGCGGCATGGCGCGGAGCTGGCGCGGCTGGCCGAGGACAAGGGCGCCGCTCTCAACTTCGAGGCGGCGGCGGCCGGCGGCATCCCGGTCATCAAGACGCTGCGGGAGTCGCTCGCCGGCAACCGCATCCGCCGCGTCTATGGAATTCTCAACGGTACCTGCAACTACATCCTCACCAAGATGCAGGACGAGCATCGGACCTTCGCCGACGTGCTCAAGGAGGCCCAGGCGAAAGGCTACGCCGAGGCCGATCCGACCTTCGACATCGGCGGCTTCGACACCGCCCACAAGCTCGCCCTGCTGACGAGTTTGGCCTTCGGCACCCGCGTCGCCTTCGACCAGATCGACGTGGAGGGCATCGAGGGCATCACGCAGGCCGACATCGAGGCCGCCGAGGATCTCGGCTACCGCATCAAGCTGCTGGGTGTGGCGTTGGAGACCGAGAGCGGCATCGAGCAGCGCGTGCACCCGGCCATGGTGCCGCAGCATTCGGCCATCGCCGAGGTCTCGGGCGTCACCAACTGCGTCGCCATCGACGGCGACAGCGTGGGTAATCTGCTGCTGGTCGGCCCCGGCGCCGGGGCGGCGCCCACCGCTTCCGCCGTGATGGGCGACATCCTCGACATTGCACGCGGGACCACGCCCTATCCGTTCCGGGTGCCGGCCGCCAGGCTCAAGCCCTACACGCGCGCCACGCTCGGCCGGCACCACGGCGCCTACTACGTCCGCCTTGCCGTCTACGACCGGCCGGGCGCGATGGCAGGCATCGCCGGGCGCATGGGCGAGCGGCACGTCTCGCTGGAGAGCATCGTGCAGCGGCGCCCGCGCGGGGCGCAGATCGGGATCAACGCCCGCGGCCAGCCGGGCACGCCGACCCCCGTCATCCTCATCACGCACGAGACCACCGAGGAGGCGATCCGTGCGGCGCTCGATGCGATTCATCGTGACGGGCACGTGTCGGAGGTGCCACAAATGATTCGCATCGAGCCGCTATGAGGTGGTGCGGGGTCAGACCCCTTTCGGTGCTGCGGGGTCAGACCCCTTTCGTCTAAGTTAGAGATTGAATTGCAACGTTTGAGGAAAGGGGTCTGACCCCGCTCCCCCCGTTTCCGGCACGCAAAGGAGCCAGTCATGGCCAAGGTCGAGCACAGAGGCGGACTTGACCGCGTGCTGGTGCTTGAGGTCGCCCGTGTCACCGAGGCCGCCGCCATCGCCGCCGCCAAGCTCAGGGGGCGCGGCGACGAGAAGGCCGCCGACAAGGCCGCCGTCGACGCCATGCGCCGGGAGCTTTCCAAGATCCATATCAAGGGCCGGGTGGTGATCGGCGAGGGCGAGATGGACGAGAGCCCGATGCTCTACATCGGCGAGGAGGTGGGCCTTGGCGACGGCCCGGCGGTTGACATTGCCGTCGATCCGCTCGAGGGCACCACCATTTGCGCCAAAGCCATGCCGAACGCCCTGGCGGTGCTGGCGATCTCCGAGCGCGGCGGGCTGCTAAACGCGCCGGACATGTATATGAACAAGATCGCCATCGGTCCGGGCTATCCCGAAGGCATCATCGATCTCGACGCCCCGCCGGCAGAAACCTTGCATGCCATGGCGAGGGCGCGCGGCGTGCCCGTTTCCGAAATCACCGCCTGTATTCTCGACCGTCCGCGCCATGCCGATTTGATCGCCAGCGTGCGCAAGGCGGGCGCCGGCGTGCAGCTCATTCCCGACGGCGACATTGCCGGCGTGATTTGGACCACGGATCCGAAAGAA
>DATMZP010000263.1:0-2496 GCA_035573595.1 Hyphomicrobiaceae bacterium | reverse complement strand
GCAGGGCTCGCGCCTCATCGGCAAGTACGACAACATCGTCGCGTCAGGCCAGGAGCGCGCCCTCGTCGTCTGGCAGCGCATCATCCTCCCCGACGGCTCGTCCATCGTGATCGACAACCTGCCCGCCACCGATACCGGCGGCTACGCCGGCCTCGCCGACGAGGTCGACCTCCACACCTGGAAACTGCTGAAGGGCGTCGCGCTCGCGACTGTCCTCGGCGTGGGCAGCGAGCTCGCCTTCGGCTCCAGCGACAGCGACCTCGTCAAGGCACTCCAGCAGTCGACGCAGGGCACCACCAACCGCGCGGGACAGCGCCTCATCGAGCGCCAGCTCAACGTGCAGCCGACCATCAAGGTGCGCCCCGGCTGGCCGCTGCGGGTGATCGTCCACAAAGACATCTTGCTCCGGGCCTACCGCGGCACCGCCTCGAAATGAAGGAAGGAACAAAGGAGGTAACCCAATGCCCGTGATCGGGACGTTCTCCGCCGTCAAGGACGGCTACGCCGGCACCATCCGCACGCTCACCCTGAACATCAAGGTGCAGCTCGTCGCCAACGACCGCAGGGAGGCCGATGGCGCCCCCGACTTCCGCATCATGGCAGGCACCGCCGAGATCGGTGCCGCCTGGAGGAGGCCCCGCAGGTCATCCGACGAGACCTACTTGAGCATCAGGCTCGACGACCCCGCCCTGCCGCATCCGATCTTCGGCGCCCTGATCGAGGACACCGCCAACGCCACCGCCCGCCTCATCTGGCGGCGCGACCGGAAGGATGACGGCTGAGGCCCGTGAACGCCGAGACCTCATCGAACTGAAACGCGAACCGATCCCTGAAGTCCGGCCGGCCGCGCGCACCGCTGCGGCAACGGAGCCCTATTGCCCGGATTAACCCCATGTCGCGTGTGCGTCCCGTCGTCTGCGTGCTGCTGCCCTTCGCGGCCGGCTACTATCTCTCCTACCTGTTCCGCTGCATCAACGCGCTGATCGCCGGCCATCTCACCGCCGAGCTGGGCCTCGGCGCAGCCGACCTCGGGCTGCTCACGTCCGTCTACTTCCTGGTGTTCGCCGCGGTCGTGCTCCCCTGCGGCGTGCTGCTCGACCGCTACGGACCGCGCCTTATCGACAGTGCCCTGCTGCTCCTTGCCGCCTCCGGATCGCTCGTCTTCGCCGTTGCCGACGGCGTGGCGACGCTCCTCGTCGGCCGCGCACTCATCGGCCTCGGCGTGGCCGTCGGCCTGATGGCCGGCCTCAAGGCCATCGTCCTGTGGTTCCCGCCCGAGCGCGTTGCCCTCGCCAATGGCGTCTACATCATGCTGGGCGCCCTCGGCGCCCTGTCCGCCACGGGTCCGGCCGAGGCGGTCGTTCAGGCCCTCGGCTGGCGCGGGCTGTTCGCCGCTCTCGCCGTTGCCTCCGCGGCCGTGGCGCTGCTCATCCTTCTCGTCGTGCCGGAGCGGAAGCCGGCGCAACCGGTAGCCGCCTCCCCAAGGATCGGCTTCCTCGCCATCTACCTGGACCCGCGCTCCCTGCGCATCGCCCCCTTGGCGGCCCTCGGCGTCGGCATGTCCTTCTCGCTGCAGGGCCTGTGGGCGGCGCCGTGGCTCACCGACGTTGCCGGGCTCGATCGAGGCGCCGTCGTCGAGCACCTGACGTTGATGGCGGCTGCGCTCGCCGCGAGCGCCCTGCTGCTGGGAGCCGCCGCCGAGCGCCTGCGCCGTGCCGGCATGCCGACTGAGCTGTTCCTGGCTTGCACGCTGGCCCTGTCGATGACCGCCCAGCTCGCCTTGCTCCTCGGTCTGCCGGTCTCCTCCTATCTGCTCTTCTCGATCGTCGCCGCTGCTGGAGCCACCACCGTCTTGAGCTTCGCGGCTTTGGCGCAGTACTTCCCCAAGGAGGTCTCCGGCCGCGCCAACGCCGCCCTCGGCGTCCTCAACATGGGCACCGCCTTTGGCCTGCAATGTCTCTCCGGCTTCATTATCGCCTTGTGGCCCGCCGACGGCGGACGCTACCCGGCCGAGGCGCATCAAGCCGCCATGGCCGCCGGCCTCGCCCTGCAGCTCCTAGCGTTGGGCGTGTTTTGCGCACCCCGGCGCCGGCCGCGGTCCACGCCTATGGCGGTGGCAGTAGCCAGGGCGCTTGGATATGACATGGCGACCATTCCCCCTGCCTCCGTGGCAAGGGCTGCCGCATGGGCGCAACACGCCAGGCTGCTTCGAACGTGGGCCACCGGCTGGCGCCTCGCGGCCTGCGCCACCACCATCGTGTGCGTTGTCCTCTCAGCGCTCCTGTCCATGGCTGTGGATCGCGCGGGGGCTGTACTGTACGTGGCCGTTGTCGGCCACGTCGCGAAATTGCCGGCTGGCGGTTCGCCATCGGACATGACCGAGACAGCCGTCCCTCCCGTTGTGCAGGCGGCCGTTTTCTCCGCGCCGACGCTGCGTGCGTTCGGGCATTCGCGGATCGATGACGGCACAACGGAACGCCTCACGGCATTCGCGCT
>DATMZP010000262.1:0-3131 GCA_035573595.1 Hyphomicrobiaceae bacterium | reverse complement strand
GCCCGTGATAGGAGCAGGGCTCCAGCGTGACGTACATGGTCTTGCCGCGGGCGAGCTCGCCGGCAACGCTCAGCGCATGCGCCTCGGCGTGCGGCCGGCCGCTGATCTGCGTCCAGCCGCGCGCCACCACCTCGCCGGTGGCTTCATCCGCAATGATGGCGCCGACGGCCGGGTTGGGCGCGGTCTGGCCCAGGATGCGGCGGGCCACCCGCAGGGCGAGGCCCATCATGCGCTCGTCGAACCTGCGACCGGCGGAATCCGTGATACTCATCGACACCTAGAGCTTTCCGCCCGCCGTCAGCGCGGCGCCCGGCGGCGCGCCTGCCTCGGGCGGTGCGGCGCCCGCCTTCCCGGCGATCTCGGCCAGCACCTCGTGGAAGTCGGCCGCCTCGCGGAAATCGCGGTAGACCGAAGCAAAGCGGACATAGGCCACCGGATCAAGCCCCTTGAGGGCCTCCATAGCCAGCTCGCCGATCGCGCTGGAGGGCACGTCCTGCTCACCCATGCTTTCCAGCTTGCGCACCAGCCCCGAGACCACGCGCTCGATCCGGTCGGCCTCCACGGGGCGCTTGCGCAGCGCCACCTCCACCGAGTGGAGCAGCTTGGCGCGGTCGAACGGCTCGCGCCGGCCCGAGCGTTTCACGACGGTGATCTCGCGCAGCTGCACCCGCTCGAAGGTGGTGAACCGGCCGCCGCAGTCCTCGCACGCGCGGCGGCGGCGAATGGCCGAGCTCTCCTCGGTCGGCCGGCTGTCCTTCACCTGGGTATTCTCGCCGTTGCAGTACGGGCAGCGCATCTTGCTCGGGTCCTCCCTCTCCCCGCGGCGGAATAGGAGTGGGGAATGGGGAGTAGGGAATAGGCGTCACACGGCACCCTCGAATTCTGCTCCTATTCCCTACTCCCCACTCCCTATTCCCCTCTTTACCCCTCAATAAATTGGAAACCTCTGGCAAAGCTCAAGGGCCTCGGCCTTGACCTTCGCCTCCACCTTGGCGTTGCCGTCCTCGCCGTTGGCGGCAAGGCCGTCCAGAACCTCGGCCATCATGCGGGCGATGGAGCGGAACTCGGCCGCCCCGAAGCCGCGCGTGGTGCCGGCCGGCGACCCGACGCGGATGCCCGAGGTCACCGTCGGCTTCTGCGGATCGAACGGCACGGTGTTCTTGTTGGTGGTGATGTTGGCGCGGCTCAGCGCCTTCTCGGCGCTGTTGCCGGTGAGCTTCTTGGGACGCAGGTCCACCAGCAGGAGGTGCGTGTCGGTGCCGCCCGAGACCAGGTCGAGGCCCGACCGCGACAGCCCCTCGCCGAGCGCCTTGGCGTTGTCGGCCACGCTCCGCGCATAAGCGCGGAACTCGGGTGCCAGCGCCTCGCCCAGCGCCACCGCCTTGGCGGCGACCACGTGCATCAGCGGCCCGCCCTGCATGCCGGGGAACACGGCCGAGTTGATCTTCTTGGCCAGATCCTCCCGGTTGGTCAGGATCATGGCGCCGCGCGGCCCGCGCAGGGTCTTGTGCGTGGTGGTGGTGACGACGTGGGCGTGAGGAAACGGGCTCGGGTGCACGCCGCCGGCCACCAGCCCGGCGAAATGCGCCATGTCCACCATCAGGTAGGCGCCGACCTCCTCGGCAATGGCGCGGAAGTGGGCGAAATCGATGAAGCGCGGATAGGCGCTGCCGCCGGCGATGATCACCTTCGGCCGGTGCTGCCGGGCGAGCGTCGCCACCTCGTCCATGTCGATGCGGTGGTCCTGCCGCCGCACCTTGTAGGGCACCACCTTGAACCACTTGCCGGAGTAGTTCGCCGGCGAGCCGTGGGTGAGATGCCCGCCGCACTCCAGCGACAGCCCCATATAGGTGTCGCCGGGTTGCATCAGTGCCATGAAGGCGGCCTGGTTGGCACTGGCGCCGGAGTGCGGCTGCACGTTGGCGAAGCCGCAGCCAAACAGCCGCTTGGCGCGCTCGATGGCCAGCATCTCCACCTCGTCCACGTACTGGCAGCCGCCGTAGTAGCGGTGGCCCGGATAGCCCTCGGCGTACTTGTTGGTGAGCACGCTGCCCGCCGCCTCCAGCACGGCGCGGGAGACGATGTTCTCGGAGGCGATCAGCTCGATCTCGTGCTGCTGGCGTCCGAGCTCGCGACCGATGGCGCCGGCGACCTCCGGGTCCCGCCCGCCGAGAGTTGCGGAAAAGAAGCTCGATGACGCCGCCTCGCGGCGCCCGGCGGCTGCAGTGGCCATGGGATGCCTTTCAATATGCACGTGTGCGAAGGCCGCGCCCGGATCGGCGCGGTCGCCCTCATATCACGGCAGTTCCATCGGCAACAAGGTGTGGTCAGACGCGGCCGGTCTGGCCCTCTTTGATGGCGCGCAGCTTTCGGGCGAGACTGAGGAGGATGAAGAGGGCGAGCGCCGGAAGGAGCAAGACGGCAGGCCAGAAGCCCAGCAGCTCGTATACGAGGGCGACGGGCGCCCACACCGTCGCGGATCGCGCCGAGCCAAACTCCACCTGCGCCAGCTGATAGGCCATGAAGACCGACCCCAGGCTCAAGACGATGCCGACAATCCACATGAGATTGCGGGTCTGACGCGCGCCCTCCGCCGGGGGCAGATCGTCGACAGTCTGGATCGGCGCTGCCGGATCCTGTCGGCTGTGACGCCGAAGGAAGAAAGCGCCGAAGGCAAGGCCGCCGAGGCCAAGCAGGCTCAGGATGACGACCCCCTCGGTCTCGACGGGCTGTCCGGAATTGAACCAGAGAACGAGGGCCACAAGGCATCCACTGCCGGCGGCCATCATCAGGATGGGATGCAGGTAGCCGCTATAGTGCACGAGCCGGCGTGCACCGGGTGACATCGGCATCGACCCCTCCGTACTGCCCGAACGCAGACCACCATCGGGTCTGTCGGCTACAAATGCGGTGTGTCCATACCATGGCGGCAGAACGCAAAGAAGGGCGATGGCAGATGGGGCCAGACCCTGCGGGTCTGACCCCATGCCGCAACATAGCGTCCTCTGGACGGTGGGCCGATCCCACACTTGGTTACACGGGTTCAATTCGCAATGCTGTGCCCTGGGGTCAGACCCGCAGGGTCTGACCCCACTTTAAGAGCTCGGCCCCGCGTCGAAGTTGACCTTGTC
>DATMZP010000261.1:0-4594 GCA_035573595.1 Hyphomicrobiaceae bacterium | reverse complement strand
AGTGTCTCCAGCGGCCGTCCATATAAGAAGTGTATGATGCCGCGCTCGATCAGGATGCCGATTGCGCCCGCCACAAGGAAGGCAAGCGGAAGCGCAATGGCGAGCGAATAGTCGAACCAGCCCGGGTTGTACGCACGGATGAGCTGCTGAACGACATAGGTTGTGTACGCGCCAAGCATGACCATCTCGCCGTGCGCCATGTTGATGACCCCCATCACCCCGAAGGTGATGGCAAGCCCGATGGCGGCAAGCAGCAGCACGGACCCCAGCGAGATGCCGTACCAGAGGTTCTGCACCATCCGCCAGCGGGCGAGGTAGGAATCGATGGCGGCGATGGCGGACGCGGCGGCCTTCTGCACGTTGGGCTCGATACCCGCCGGCAGGCCGCCGAGGAGCGCACGCGCATCCTGGTCGCTGCGCTCGCGGACAACCGCGACGGCGGCGAGCTTCTCGGTCTCGCTGGACTTGGGCTCCAGCAGGACGATCGCTGCCCGCGCCTCCGACATGGCCCGCCTCACGCGCGCGTCCGTCTCGCCCGCTATGGCGCCCTCCAGGGCAGTCAGAACCGTGGCGTTGCGGGTCTTGAACACGGCCTGAGCCGCCTCGAACCGCTGCTGCGGATCGGGCGCGCGCAGCGTCAGGCCGCCCAGGGCGGCATCGATGGCGCGGCGCAGGCGGTTGTTGATCCGAGCCGTCTTGAGACCGGCCGGCGCCGCGCCTGCCAGCGGCTGGCCGCTGGCCGCGTCGAGGAGGCGGCCGGACGCCTCCCGCACGTAGACCTTCTTGTCGTCGGGATTGAACAGGAGGCGGCCGTCCTGCAACGCCTCAATCACCTTGGCGGCCAGCGGATGGCCGCTGGCGGCCACATCGGCGATGGCAGCCTCCGTATCGCCGAACGAATCGGCCGTGAAGCGTGCGAGCGCCTCGTCGTAGCCCTTGGCCTGGGTGGCGGCAGGGGCCTGGGCGGCGGCAGGCAGGGCGAGCGCCGTGAGCTGGCCGAGGGCCAGCAACAGGATCGCCAAGCGCGCCGTAAGCTTCGCCATCTCCGCCCCCAATGTCCCAGTATCCGCGCCGGACCCTGCCGCCAGAATCCGTGAGTATCCGCACAACGGGGCGGCAGCTTGTTGCCGCCGCCCCGTGACCTTAGCCGCTCCAAGCCCCTACGGGAACGACGCGGCGACTAGCCGCCGCACTTTTGGGTCTTGGTATTGTAGTTGCCGCACTTGAGCTTCACCCAGTCGGCAACCAGGTCCTTCGAGCCATCCAGCTCCTTCGACCAGGCGTCGCCCGGCACCAGGCCCGACGTCTTCCACACCACGTCGAACTGACCGTCGGCGCGCACCTCGCCGATCAGCACCGGCTTGGTGATGTGGTGGTTGGCGAGCATCTCCGAGATGCCGCCGGTGAGGTTCGGCACCTTCACGCCCACAATGGCGTCGATGACCTTGTCGGGATCGGTGGTGCCGGCCTTCTTGACCGCCTCGACCCACATGGCGAAGCCGATCACGTGGGCCTCCATCGGGTCGTTGGTGACGCGCTTGTCGTTCTTGATGAAGGCCTTCCAGCTGCCGATGAACTCCTTGTTGACCGGGACGTCGACCGACTGGAAGTAGTTCCAGGCGGCGAGGTGGCCCACCAGCGGCTTGGTGTCGATGCCGGCCAGCTCCTCCTCACCCACGGAGAAGGCCACGACCGGGATGTCCTTGGCGCTGACGCCCTGGTTGGCAAGCTCCTTGTAGAAGGGCACGTTGGCGTCGCCGTTGATGGTGGATACCACCGCGGTGCGCTTGCCCTGCGAGCCGAAACGCTTGATGTCGGCCACGATCGTCTGCCAGTCGGAGTGGCCGAACGGCGTGTAGTTGATCATGATGTCGTCGGCGGCCACGCCCTTGGCCTTGAGGTAGGCCTCGAGGATCTTGTTGGTGGTGCGCGGATAGACGTAGTCGGTGCCCGCCAGCACCCAGCGCACGACCTTCTCCTCCTTGGCCAGGTAGTCGACGGCCGGGATCGCCTGCTGGTTGGGGGCGGCGCCGGTGTAGAACACGTTGCGCTCGCTCTCCTCGCCCTCGTACTGGACGGGGTAGAACAGCACCGAGTTCAGCTCCTTGAATACCGGCAGCACGGACTTGCGCGACACCGAGGTCCAGCAGCCGAACACGGACGCGACCTTCTGCTTGGTGATCAGCTCACGCGCCTTCTCGGCGAACAGCGGCCAGTTGGAGGCCGGATCCACAACGACCGGCTCCAGCTTCTTGCCGAGCAGGCCGCCCTTCTTGTTCTGGTCCTCGATCAGCATGAGCATCACGTCCTTCAGCGTGGTCTCGCTGATGGCCATCGTGCCCGAGAGCGAATGCAGAATGCCGACCTTGATCGTCTCCTGCGCCAGGGCTGGCCGCCCGGCCAGCGACACCACGGCGAGCACAAGGGCCGCCGCCGCAGTTCTTAGGAAATTGCGAGTCATGACAGTGACACCACCTTTTAATGGGTAGCAAATGCGGGTGCACCAGTGCCCCGATGGGCCAACAGCAATCGCCATGCCACGGCGCCGACGCGCTGCCGAGGCGTCGGACACGCAAGGACTTTCGCAGTCGCGAAGGGCGGAGGTGGGCAGGGGGTGGGGCGTGCTCGCCCGGTCCATAGGCAACTGAGCAAAATTAGAGCACAACCGACGGTGGTGATCTGCCGCTTCATTGGGCAGGCTCGGCGAGGGGTTGACCGGACCGTGAACGGCTGTGATTTGTAGTCTCGGGAACGTGAAGACCGGCATCCGCAATGCCCCCAATGCAAAGCGGCGTGCGGGCGCTGGCGCCTGCCAACCCCGCAGATGGGGCGTCCTCCGGGGAAGAGAATGCTCGAAGTCTCACAACTGTCCGTCAGCTACGGCAAGCACCTCGCCATCGACCAGGTCTCCCTGAGCGTCGGCCGCGGAGAGATCGTGGTCATGCTGGGCGCCAATGGCGCCGGCAAGTCCTCGTGCCTCAAGGCCCTGGGCGGGCTGGTGCCACACCTGCCGGGGGCGCATGTCGCGCTGGGCGAGGTGGACCTGACCCGGCTGCCGCCGCACCGGCTGGTGGAGGCGGGGCTGGCGCTGGTGCCGGAGGACCGGGGCATCTTCCCGGACCTGTCGGTGCATGACAACCTGCAGCTCGGCGCCTTTGCCCCGCGCGCCCGCACCCGGGCGGAGGAGAACCTCAAGCGGGTCGTGGCACTCTTCCCCCGCCTCGCCGAGCGCATGGGTCAGCTCGCGAGCACCATGAGCGGCGGCGAGCGCCAGATGGTGGCGATCGGGCGGGCACTGATGTCAGACCCGTTGGTGCTGCTGCTGGACGAGCCGTCGCTGGGCCTCTCGCCGCTGGTCTGCAGCGAGCTGTTCCAGGCGCTCTCCCGCATCAGGGAGCTGGGCGTGGGTGTGCTGCTGGTGGAGCAGAACGCGCGGGCTGCCCTGGCCATCGCCGGCCGCGGCTACCTGCTGGAGAACGGCCGCATCGTCGGCGAGGGCGCCGCGGCGGACCTCAAGGACGACCCCGCTGTGCGCCGCGCCTATCTGGGCGGCGCGCACGAAAGCGGCAACGGCAGCGGGCGGCTGATCAACGGACACACGAGCGGCCACGCCGGGGCAGCCAATCCGGCTCCCAAGCCCGCGCGTCCGGCTGGCAACGGCCACCACGCCGCCACCCCCAGGGCACATCGCCATGTGACGGACCGTGTGGAGGCCCTGGACGCACCCAGGGGGGGTGCCGCCGCCCTGGCCGTCGGCGCCGTCCGCGTGCGACCCTCGATCAGAGAAGCCTCCAGAGCATCGACAGCATCCAGCGAACCATTCCCCGGGAGCGAAACCATGATTGCCGTGGACCTCATGATCGACAACGCCGACGTCAAGGCGACCGGCAATGCCACCTTCGAGCGGCTCAACCCCATGACGGGCGAGGTGGCCGCCCGCGCCGCCGCCTCCAGCGCCGACGACGCCAGCCGCGCCGCCGATGCCGCCGCCGCGGCGTTCCCGGCCTGGTCGGAGATGGCGCCGGCGGCGCGGCGGGCGCTGCTCAACAAGGCCGCCGACCTGATCGAGGCGGCCGGAGGCAAGTTCGCGCCGGTGATGGGCGCCGAGACCGGCTCCACCGCCATGTGGGCCGGCTTCAACTGCATGCTGGCCGCCGGCATGGTGCGCGAGGCCGCGGCCATGACCACCCAGATCGCCGGCGAGATCATCCCCTCCAACGTGCCGGGCAGCCTGGCCATGGGCTACCGCCAGCCGGTGGGGGTGGTGGCCGGCATCGCGCCGTGGAACGCCCCGGTGATCCTTGGTGTACGTGCCATCGCCATGCCGCTGGCCTGCGGCAACACCGTGGTGCTGAAGGCCTCCGAGATGTGCCCCGGCACCCACCGGCTGATCGGCACCCTGTTCCGCGAGGCCGGCTCCCCGCCCGGCGTGGTCAACGTGGTCACCAACGCCCCCGCCGACGCGGCCGCGATCGTCGACGCGCTGATCGCCCACCCCGCGGTCAAGCGCGTGAACTTCACCGGCTCGACCAAGGTGGGCAAGATCGTCGCCGAGCGCGCCGCGCACCACCTCAAGCCGGTCCTGCTGGAGCTG
>DATMZP010000260.1:0-10653 GCA_035573595.1 Hyphomicrobiaceae bacterium | reverse complement strand
AGTCCGGTAAGCCCATGATCGAAGGCGCTCGGTGGAGACGGTGGGTGTTCTTCTACCTTCCGATGGCGTTCTTCCTCCTGTTCCTGCTGTTCCCCTTCTACTGGATGGTCATCACCTCCATCCGGCCGGACAGCGAGCTTTATCGGCCGTGGAACGCGATCAACTACAATCCCTTCTGGACCACGCGGCCGACGTGGGAGCACGTCAGGGGCCTGCTGCTGGAGACCCTGTTCACGACCTGGATGTGGAACACGATGTTCATCGCGCTCATGTCCACCGCCATCTCCCTCGTGTGCGGCGTGTTCGCGGGCTACGCCCTGTCGCGGCTCAGCTTCCCGTTCGCGGGCGGCCTCGGCACCGGGATCTTCATTACCTATCTCGTACCGCAGACGCTGCTGTTCATCCCCCTGGCCGAGATCATCCGCAACTACAATCTGGGCGACACGCCGTGGGCGCTGATCCTCACCTATCCCACGTTCCTGATCCCGTTCTGCACGTGGCTGATGATGGGCTATTTCAAGGCTGTGCCAAAGGAGCTGGAAGAATGCGCCCGCATCGACGGCGCCTCGCGCTGGCAGGCGATGCTCTACATCATCATTCCCGTGGCGATCCCCGGCATCCTCTCGGCCGGCATCTTCGCCTTCACGCTGTCTTGGAACGAGTTCATCTATGCGCTGGTGTTCCTCTCCTCCCCGGACCAGAAGACCGTGCCCGTGGGGGTCACGTCCGATCTCATTCGCGGCGACGTCTTCTTCTGGGGCCAGCTGATGGCAGGCGCTCTGCTAGGGTCGATACCCGTAGCGATCGCCTATTCCTTCTTCGTCGAGCACTACGTCGCCGGCCTGACCGGCTCGGTCAAAGGCTGAGAGCGGCATGGCACAGGTCGTCCTCAAAGACATCAACAAGCTCTACGGTTCCGTGCATGCCGTGAAGGACGTGAACCTGCGCATCGACGACAGGGAGTTCGTGGTCCTGGTCGGGCCGTCCGGCTGCGGCAAAACTACGACACTCAGGATGATCGCGGGCCTGGAGGCGATCAGCTCGGGCGATGTCTCGATCGACGGCCAGGTGGTCAACGACCTGGCGCCAATGGACCGCGACATTGCCATGGTCTTCCAGAATTACGCGCTCTATCCGCACATGAGCGTTTTCGACAACATGGCCTTCGGCCTGAAGATGCGTAAATTCGACCGGCGCGAGATCGCCACGCGCGTCAAGGAGGCGGCCGACATCCTGGGCATCGGCGAGCTGTTGAAGCGCAAGCCGCGCCAGCTCTCCGGCGGCCAGCGCCAGCGCGTGGCGCTCGGCCGCGCCATCGTCCGCCATCCGCGCGTGTTCCTGTTCGACGAGCCGCTGTCCAACCTCGACGCCAAGCTCAGGGTGCAGATGCGGGTCGAGCTCAGAAAGCTGCACCAGCGGCTCGGCACGACGGCGGTGTACGTGACTCACGACCAGGTCGAGGCCATGACGCTGGGCGATCGCGTCGTCGTCATGAAGGACGGGATCGTGCAGCAGATCGGCGAGCCGCTCGAACTCTACAATCGGCCGGTCAACAAGTTTGTCGCCGGCTTCATCGGCTCTCCGGCCATGAACTTCGCGACCGTGACGATGGCGGACGGCAATGGCCGGCTCACGGCAAAGAACGGTGGGCTCGAGATCGAGGTGCCGGCACCCCATGCCGACCGCCTGCGAGCGCACACCGGTCATCGGTTGACGATTGGTATTCGGCCCGAGGATCTGCGCGTCGCCGGCGACGCCGACCCCGCCGGCCTCACGTTCTCCGCCAAAGTCGAGGTCGTCGAGCAGCTGGGTTCCGAGGTGCTCCTCGATCTGCGCGTCGGCAACGACGCTATGGTCGCTGCCGTCGATCCGGTTGTGCGGGTCAAGACCCAGGACACACTCCGTCTTGCGGTCAACCCCGGACGGCTGCATTTCTTCGACGCGGAGAGCGAGAAGGCTGTCTGAGCCGCTCATTGGTTGATCGGCTCGGGCGTTGATCGGCTCATGGGCGGGCGCGCTTATGCTCCTGACCCAAACAGACGAACTCGCCGAGAGCTTGTAAGGCAGCATCCTCGGGGTAACCATGTAGCGAATTTGGGGTTTACAGACCCAAAATGAGCGGGCCGCCTGCGCTACCAACCGCTTATCATGGGGAGGATCCGAGGCAACTTTGCGCAACCTGTGATAGGCTCGATCCCGGCCGAATGATGCTTCGCAGATTGGGGGTGCATTGAGACGTGGTCGACTGACTTTCCGGGCCAATTGGTACCTGTCCTATCTCTGGCCGGGCAAGGGGCAGGCTCTGCTTCTGGCACTTGGCTGCGCGGTCGGTGTCGCTATCGCATACTTCTTGGCAGCGCGGATCGGGCTTGCCCTACTTGACCACGAAGTGGCCGTGTTCTGGCCCGCTTCAGGCATAGCTGTCGGCATTCTTGTCATGGCGGGCCCACGCGCACGGGGGGCCGTCGTCATTGGCGTGGTCGTCGCCACCATCATTGCCAACCTCATGGGTGACCGAAGCCTTTGGACTTCGGTATTCAAGGGCTTCTGCAATGCGGGCGAGGCTGTTTTGACGGCCTGGTTGATCGAGCGGTGGTTCGGTCGCGCATTCGCCTTCGATGACGTTCGTCATGCCTTGGGCTTCGTCGCAGCCGCCGGTCTGGGAGCCGCAGCCTCCGGCATTGGAGGTGCCGCAACCATGACCCTGCTGCATAACACCGGGCCCTTTTGGGATGTTTGGCGCACGTGGTTCTTGGCGAGTAGCGTCGGGATCGTGGTCGTCGCACCCCTCGTGATCGGACTCCGCCAGCTGTGGCGTGAGCTACCCTCCCGAGCCGAGTCGGTCGAGGGCGTAGGGGTCCTCGCCATCGTGCCGCTGGCCAGTTGGTATGCTGTCGCTCAGCCGATCGGCTCCTGGCTCTCATTTGACGCCGATGCCCTGGTGTTTCCCCTGCTGTTGTGGCTCGCAGCCCGCTGCCAAGCGACTTTTGGGATAGCAGGCGCATTCGTTTGGTCCATCACGGTAATCTGCGCGACAGCATTTGGCGTAGGCCATTTTGGCGATGCGACTGTCCCGCTCACCGAACGCGTGAAAGGTGCCCAAGTCGCTGTAACGTTGGTGACGCTTTGCACTCTCGTGTTAATTGCGTTGTTCACTGAGAGGCGACGCAATGAAGCGGCGCTTAAATTGGCCCTCTTGACTGAAGAGGAGAGTAAAATCCGTCTGGCGGACGCCATGGCAGCCGGGCAGGTGATAGCCTTCGAGTGGGATGCCACCACTGGCCTTTCTCGGCGCGACGATGGCGCCCATATTCTTGGATTGGACCAAGGCGGCATGGCCAAGCGTCCGCACCCCAATTTCATCGAGCAAGTCCATCTAGACGATCGCGCGAGCCTCAAGACGCGAATCCGCGGACTCCGTCCCGACAATCGTTCGTACGCCTTGACTTTCCGCTTTGTCCGTCCGGACGGCCGGCAGGTATGGCTGGAGGAGACGGCAAGGGGCGAGTTTGACTTAAGCGGACGCCTGCTGCGCATTAAGGGCCTGACGCGAGACATCACCGAGCGCAGGGAGCTGGAGGAGCACAAGAGCTTGCTCATCGCCGAACTCGATCATCGCGTCAAGAATGTCCTCTCAACTGTTTCCGCTATTGCGTCTCGTACCCAGGAGACGAGCAGCTCTATGGCCGACTATATCGCGGCCCTCGACGGCCGCATTAGATCGATGGCCACCACTCATGAACTGCTGAGCTGCCGCCAATGGCATGGGGTTCCCCTTACCGAGCTTGTTCACCGGGTCCTCTCGCCTTACGCCACGGCCAGCAATACCCGGATCGAGGGATCGGACGACATCCTGCGCGCCGAGTCGGGGCAGGCTATTGCCATGGTGCTCCACGAGCTTGCCACCAACGCCGCCAAATTCGGTGCCCTCTCGGTCAAAGGCGGTCAAGTCTCTGTGCGCTGGTGCCATGGACCAAACGTAGACGGTCAGAGCCGGTTGAACATCTGGTGGGAGGAAAGCGGTGGCCCAACCGTGCGTCGACAAACCAGATCCGGCTACGGTACCAGCGTAATTCGTCACCTGATACCCTACGAGCTCGGCGGCGCAGTCGACCTCGTTTATGCTTCCGATGGAGTCCGCTGCAGCCTGGACATTCCTGCTCGCTGGCTGAAGGACCAGCTCCCTGCAGGCGACGCCTCAACGAATCCGATTGGTGACGACGAAACGGCGCCGAAGGTCTGAACGACCTCAGGGGGCAGCTCGTTTGCCCCAACCCGCCGTCTCGCGTCGCCGGCGCCCACCCATTCGTCGGTTCCTGGCACATTGCTGGCATTTCTCGGCCCCGCCGCTCAGCCCCCCACGCTGCAATTCGAGCGTTCGTCAGCTCGACCCTGCAGGCGGACCCCATGGCGCGAGGTGCAGCAGGCCTGCGCCGGCGAAAGCGATCCGCTGCTTCGACCCTGATGCGCTCCGGCCAAAGGCGGGGCTTTCGCACGGGGGCAGACCCGCAGTGTCCGACCCGGGTCTGACCCCAAGCTTATCAGCCCCAGAGCGCGGGCTGTGGGGGATGCACGAGGGCGCCCTCGTAGACGAGGCCGGGGTGGCGGTCGCGGGCGAGGAGGAGGGGGCCGTCCAGGTCCACCCAGTCGGCGTCCTGGGCGAGGAGCAGGGCGGGGGCCATGGCCAGCGAGGTGGCCACCATGCAACCCACCATGACCTTGAGCCCCGACGCGCGCGCGTCTGCGGCGAGCGCCAGCGCCTCGGTGAGGCCGCCGGCCTTGTCGAGCTTGATGTTGACGGCGTCGTAGAGCCTGGCGAGGCGCGGGAGATCGGCGCGGGTGTGGAGGGATTCGTCGGCGCAGACCGGCACTCTGTTCCGGCCCGGGCTCCGACTGGGGCGCTCGATCTCGCTGAGGGCGGAGTCGGCGCCCGCCGGCAGGGGCTGCTCGACGAGCTCCAGCCCCGTCTCGGCCGCCACGGCCATCAGCTCGGGCAGGAGCTCCGGTGTCCAGGCCTCGTTGGCGTCGGCGATCAGGCGGGTGGCGGGGCAGGCGGCCCGCACCCGGCGCAGGCGCTGGGCGTCGCCCCCCTCCCCGGTGCCGCCGCCCAGCTTGAGCTTGAGGAGCGGCATGGATCGGGCTGCCGCGGCGCTGGCCGCCATCTCCTGCGGCGACCCGAGGCTGATGGTGTAGGCGGTGGTTACCGGGTGCAGGGCCGGCAGGCCGGCCAGGGTGGCGGCGGCGGTGCCGGCGCGCTTGGCCTCCCAGTCCCACAACGCGCAATCGAGGGCATTGCGGGCGGCACCGGCGGGCATCCGTTGCAGCAGCTCCGCCCGGCTTCGCACCTCGCCTATGCCGGCGATGGCCGCGCGGACGACCTCCACGGTCTCGCCGTAGCGGGCGTAGGGGCAGCACTCGCCGCGGCCGGCCTGGCTGCCGTCGCTCACCGAGGCGACGACCACGGCCGCTTCGCGCTTGGCGCCGCGCGAGATGACGAAGGCGCCGGCGATGGGCCAGGTCTCCGCCTCGGCTCGAACTTTAAGCGCAACGGGCATGGTCGGTTGGCGTTCGACAGCGAGACGCGGCCCCCGGGGCTCCCCGGGGCTCCCCCGGGCCTCGGCTCAGCGCAGCCGGCCGCTGGCGTGGGCCAGGAACAGGTAGACGCGGCCGCTGTCGGAGATCAGGTGGTTCTGCACGCTGCGACCGGAGGCGTCCTTGGATTCGATGTCGCGCACCAGCCATTCGAAGTCCACCAGGAAGCGGTCCACCACACGGCGGAAGTCCATGTCGGTCCTGTAGCGGGCGCTGATCTCGTCGAACAGGGGCCGGCCCTCGTTGGTGTAGATGCTGCGCACCATGATGCCGCGCTGGCCGGTGCGGAAGCGCGACCAGATGGCGGCGGCGGTGGTGGGGTCGAGCGCGCGGGCGATGTTGGCGATGTTGATGGCGCTGTCCTCGCGGGAGGCGCGGGCGAGGAGATCCCCCAGCGACCAGCGGTCGGCGCCGTCGTTGAGCGGCACCGGCAGGCTCGGCTCCGTGCGCTGGGCGGCGAAGGCGGCGGTGAGGGACACCGGCGAGGCCGGCATCATCGAATCGTCGGGGGGCGTGATGTCGCGCCGCTCCCGGGCCGAGAGGCTGGTGAGGTGCTCCAGCGCCCGCAGCTGGTCGCTGAGGGCGCCCCGCATGTGCTCGGCGCTCTGGCGGGCGGCGGCGGGGAAGCGCTCGGCTTCGGCCCGCATGCTGCCGATGTGCTGGGTCATCTGCTGCATTTCCTGCGAGACCCCGGAGACCTTGGCCCGCATCTCGTCGAGCGCACGGGCGGCCTGCGCGTCTGTCTGGGCTCTGAGCCGCTCAAGCTCGGCCGCGGCGGCCTGCGAGTGGGCCACGGCGTCCTGGGCCAGCTGCTCGGTGACGCTGCGGGCGCGCTGCTCGGTCTCGGCCATGGTCCCCTGCATGGTCTGCGAGTAGTTGTGCATGACCTGGTCGATCTGGTCGGCCTTGCCGGACAACCGCTGCAGCGTCTCGCTCAGCTCGCCGTGCCGACGCTGCAGCGTGGAATCGATCCGCATGTTGGCGGTCTCGAGCATGCTCGCTGCCTGGGCGATGGTCTGGCCCTGGCTCGCAACGCCGGACATTTGATGCACGAGGCTCTCCGACACGCGCTTCAACATGTCGGCCTGGCCGGACAGGCCCTCGATGGCGGTGAGCGACTGGCGCGTGACGCTGTCGCTCGTGCGGCGCACCGCGTCGAGCCCGTGCATCATCGACTCGTCGAGCTGGTTGGCGTGCTGACCGAGCGCGTCGGACAGGGAGCGCACATGATGCTCCATGGCGTGTGTAAGCGCACGCGCGCGGTCGTTCACGGCGCCGTCGATGGCCTCGGTGGAGCGCATCATCGCGTCGTCGAAGTGCGCAAGCCGCTCCGCAAAAGCCGAATCGAGCGCGCGTGTACGTTCCAGCAGCTGGATGTCGAGCGCCTCTGCACGGCTTGCCAGCGTCGCGTCAAGCGCCACCGTGTAGTCGTCGAGCACGGCCTGCAGCTGGTGCGTGCGGTTGGCCAGCGTATTCTCCAGGCTGCCGCTGGCGGTGGAAAGGTTGCTCTCTAGGGCGATGAGGTTCTGCCCCGCGCCCTCGATGATCTTGGCGAGCTTGACCTGCTGCTGAGACAACTTGTCGATCAGGGTGGGCACCTCGCTGCCCATCGACTTGAGCGTCTCCGAGACCTTGTCGGTGGTGCTGACCAGCGCATGGCGCTCGCCGGCCAGCTCCTGGATGAGCCCCCGGATCTTGTTCTCGTTCTCGGCGTAGGCCTTCTCCAGCGAGGACACCTCGTTGTGGACAAGGCCTTCCAGCTCGCCGGCACGCCCCAGAGCGCGGGAGATGGCCTCGTTCATGAACGAGACCTGCCGCCGGACCGCTTGGCCAAGAGAGGCCGCCGACTGCTCGGCCGCCCGGTCGGGCTCGGCGAGGCGGACGGCCACCTCGGTCATGGCCGCCGACATCAGCTTGAGCTCCTGCGCCCGCCAGGCCAGCATCGCCAGGAACCAGAACAGCGCGATGGGCAGCAGGATCGTCGCCGCCACGATGATCATGGTCGGACTGCCGAGCGTGGCGAAGAAGCCGATGCGGGCGATCTCCGGCGCCAGCATGGCCCAGGCCAGCAGGCTGCCGACGGCGAGCCATCCGCCCGAGCCGGCCGCGGCCATCACGAACGGCTGGTTGGTCGGCTTCTGCTGCAGCGCAAAAATGAGACCGCCGATAGAGGGCGCGTCGTCGTTGGCGGCGACCCGCGCCCGCGGCGGGGCCGCCGCGCGCCGGCGCGGCGGCGGGGTCTTGGGAGGAGCCGCCGGCCCGCCGTCAACCGGCGCCGACGCGTCGGCCGGCTTGGAGACGATGGGCTTGGAGACGATGGGCTCGGGCGACGGGGCCGTCGGCACCTTCGGCAGCGGTTTGGGCGCGCTGCGGACGGGACGCTCCGCCCGCTCCGCGCGTTGCGCCCGCTGGCCTGGAAGCGGGATATCCGGCGGAGGATTGGGCGGCGTGGGGGCCGTCCTGCTCACGCCCTGCGGCGGTGTGAACCGCGGCAGTGGCTCGGGCGGGGTGGGGATCGGCCCCGCGGGCGGCGTCTTCAGGTCGAGCCTCGACAGCCCTCCGGCGGTGTCGCGCCCGGACGCGCCTGACCTCGGCTCGGCGCGGTCGTCGTCGCCCGGCAGTGGAAGTCGCTGAATCGCCTCACGTCGAGAGTTGCCGTCGTGCGCCATTCCCCCAGTCCAATCTCCGGCACCGCTCCAGTCTTCGGCACCGCGAAAGTCGAATCCCGCCCCGAACCATAGCGCATCCGCCTATCCGGGCACAGCGGGTGTATCGACAAAACGGTGATCGGCCGACTCGACACCATGCGCCCGGCCACGGCGCGCCCCCACTTTCCGCGCGGCAACGACCTGTTAACCGGGCAATGGGGCGAAACAGAGATGCTGTTCTGTAAGGTTAATGTGATGCGGTGAGCTGTGGAAAGAGTGAAGTGGCGAAATGCGAGTGGCGAGGTGGGAACTCGGTCTGGGCACCTGTCCGGGGCACCTCTCGGCGCCTGTCTGGCCTCCTCCGATTGATTTGCCTGAGTGGAGGCTCGCCCTTTGACCTTCGGCCTCGCTTCCGCGATGAGGCCGCCCCCGCACTGGAGCCGTCCCAAGCTCACCAACTCGACGCCCCGCCACCTCGCTTCTTCCACGTGCTACTTTGCCACGCCCCGGACTCGCGGAAAGCAGTTTGCCCGCCCAACTAATATCTCTTGAATTCAGGCCCCCTGCTCGCTAACACCGATGCATCGCCCCCCAGGCGGTTCCCGATAGCAACCCAAGGTTGATCGCCACGGCGCATGGCCAGGATCACGTTCATTCAGCCGGACGGCACGGAGCAGACCGTCGACGGCGAGCCGGGCTTGACCGTCATGGAGGCGGCCAAGATGAACCTCATCGAGGGCATCGAGGCCGAATGCGGCGGCGCCTGCGCCTGCGCCACCTGCCACGTCTTTGTCGATGACGCCTGGAAGGAGAAGACAGGCGCGCCCAGTCAGATGGAGGAGGACATGCTCGATTTCGCCTATGACGTGCGCCCCACCAGCCGGTTGTCTTGCCAGATTCGCATCACCCCGGAGCTGGACGGCCTCATCGTCCGCATCCCCGAGAAGCAGTTCTGAACCCTTCTGAACCGATCCTTCTGAACCTACTTGAAAGCAAAGCGAGCGTTCGATGGCCGCCGACGGGACCGCGAGCCCTGCCCCCATTGAGACCGATGCGCTGATTGTCGGCGGCGGTCCGGCCGGGCTGTTTGCCGTGTTCGAGCTCGGCCTCGTCGACATCAAGGCCCACGTCGTGGACATCCTGGACAGGCCCGGCGGGCAGTGCGCCGAGCTCTACCCGGAGAAGCCGATCTATGACATCCCGGGCCTGCCGATCGTGACCGGCCAGGGCCTCACCGATGCCCTGCTCGCCCAGGTCAAGCCGTTCGGTGCCACCTTCCACTGGGGCCAGCGCGTGGACGCCCTGCAGCGCATGGAGGACGGCCGGTTCCGGGTCGTGACCGACATCGGCACCGAGTTCCACGCCAAGGTGGTGGTGGTCGCCGCCGGCGGCGGCTCGTTCACCCCCAAGCGGCCGCCGCTCAACGGCATCGAGTCCTACGAGGGCAAGTCCGTATTCTATTCCGTTCGCCGCATGGACGACTTCCGCGGCAAGGACGTGCTGGTGGTCGGCGGCGGCGATTCGGCCCTCGATTGGACCCTCAACCTGCAGCCGGTGGCGAGCAGCCTCACGCTGCTGCACCGTCGCGACGAGTTCCGCGGCGCGCCTCACTCGGTGGAGCAGATGCGGGCGCTGGTGGCGGAGGGCAAGATCTCCCTGCTGATCGGCCAGATGACAGGCCTCGACGGCGATGGCAGCCAGCTCACCGCCGTCGCCGTCAAGACCAAGGATGGCGAGACGCGCGTCGCCGCCAACCGGCTCATGCCGTTCTTCGGCCTCACCATGAAGCTGGGGCCGGTGGCCGGGTGGGGCCTCAATCTGCACGAGAACCTGATCGCGGTGGACACCGAGCGGTTCGAGACCAGCGAGCCCGGCATCTTCGCCATCGGCGACATCAACTGGTATCCCGGCAAGCTGAAGCTGATCCTGTCCGGCTTCCACGAGGCCGCGCTCATGTCGCAGGCGGCCTACAGGATCGTGTACCCCGGCAAGAAGCTGCTGTTCCAGTACACCACGTCCTCGTCGTCCCTGCAGAAGAAGCTCGGCGTGAGTTGATCCGGTCGCAGATCACGCCTGCCTACCCAGTCCCGGCCAGCCATGTGCTCAATGTCGCGCTGATTCCCCCGCGGCAACGACATTGATGGGGTCGATCTACCCCGAACAGCGGACGATCCGACGCCTCGCTCCGCACGGCGAAAGGGTGCCAGGAACGGACGTCTCCCCGAATGAATGTGAACCGATCACCCTTCGTCAATGTCCCGCCACGGTCCCGGGCCAAGAAAGGGGAAACGCGCATCGGTTGGTCAGCGAATCACTGCGGGTCGCCGAGCGTCTTGCGCTCTTCCGCGATGCGCGCCTGCAGGACCTTGGTCGGGATGTCCTGCACGAAGCCCGGGAAATCGCCCAGGCTGAG
>DATMZP010000259.1:0-4772 GCA_035573595.1 Hyphomicrobiaceae bacterium | reverse complement strand
CTCCCCAGCGTGATACTGAGACGAAGTGGCAGTCGATTTCCCGTCGCGGTACGTCCTCCTTTGTCGTTGATCTCATAGACTTGATCTGTGGCGGGACAGGCGCAACACCAGTTGCAGACAGGCAACGAGCCAGTGTCGCATACCAGCCATCCGCAGTTGAGCCGACGCCAGATTAACCGCCACGGAACGCAGCGTTTAGTCGAGGTTCATCGACGTCGCGCAGGGGCTCTGCCGGACGACGCGCGATGCGACCGATCGCAGGCCCCTCAGAAGCACGCCGCCGCTTGCATCGCGGCCCTCAACGGTGCGGCCCTCAACGGCGCTGCACTCCACGGCCGGAATGGGCTCTGCCTTGACTCGCCCCGCAAACACCAGCATGTGACCAAACCATGGCCGACGACAAACGCCTGATCGGGGGGGGCAAGCGCGAGGCGGACGACGCGGAGCCGTCGCTGCGCCCGCAGCGGCTGGCCGAGTTCATCGGCCAGGAGCAGGCGCGCGCCAACCTCAAGGTGTTCATCGAAGCCGCCAAAGCGCGCGGCGATGCGCTCGACCATGTGCTGTTCGCCGGCCCGCCGGGCCTCGGCAAGACCACGCTCGCCCAGATCATGGCGCGCGAGCTCGGCGTCGGCTTCCGCGCCACCTCGGGGCCGGTCATCTCCAAGGCGGGAGACCTCGCGGCGCTGCTCACCAACCTGGAGGAGCGCGACGTCCTCTTCATCGACGAGATCCACCGCCTCAACCCGGCGGTCGAGGAGATCCTCTACCCCGCCATGGAGGACTACCAGCTCGACCTGATCATCGGCGAAGGACCGGCGGCACGCTCGGTCAAGATCGACCTCGCCAGGTTCACCCTGGTGGGTGCCACCACCCGCACCGGCCTCCTCACCACGCCCTTGCGCGACCGCTTCGGCATCCCGGTACGGCTCAATTTCTACACCCACGCCGAGCTGCAGACGATCGTGGAGCGCGGCGCCGGCGTGCTCAAGACGCCGATCAGCGCCGACGGCGCCGCCGAGATCGCGCGCCGCTCGCGCGGCACGCCGCGCATCGCCGGCCGCCTCCTGCGCCGCGTGCGCGACTTCGCCGCCGTCGACAAGGCCGCCGTCGTCAACGCCGCGGTGGCTGATCGGGCGCTGCGGCAGCTGGAGGTGGATTCGGAAGGGCTCGACGCCCTCGATCACCGCTACCTCACCTGCATCGCCAGGAACTACGACGGCGGCCCGGTGGGCATCGAGACGCTCTCGGCTGCCCTGTCGGAGCCACGCGACGCCCTGGAGGAGATCGTGGAGCCGTATCTGCTGCAGCAGGGCTTCATCGGCCGCACCCCGCGCGGGCGCGTCCTCACCCTGCGCGCCTACAAGCACCTGGGCCTCACCGGGCCGGCGCGCACCGCCACCCCGCAGATCGGCCTGTTCGACAACGCCGACGGCCTCGGCGACGGCGGGGCCGGCGGCAAGGCCGGCACCGGCTAGCACGACCTGGGCCGGCAATCGAGGCTGGCCCCTCGCCCGAGCGTCGCCAGGTCCGCCGGTCTGCACTTGCATCGCCCGCTACGGACTCGTCTTGACAAACGAATGCGTGATCGCAGGGCGTCCGGCGCTCCCTGCCTGATTGCCGTTGCCCAGCCGGGCGCGGGAGCCACCGTGACTCCCTCTCCCCGACGCCCCCCTCGGGGCCATCCACAAGGGCGAACCTCAGACCCGGAGGGGTCGCAGAGGGTCCGACACGCAGGTCCGACACCCGGTCGCCCGGCCCCGGGCATTTCTCCGCTATTGTTGGCGGCGCCGACCCGTGGCAGCATGCGCTTCATGACAAGGATGCGCCGGGTCTTCGAGCAGGGCCACGCCCGCAAGCTCTTGGTGATTGTGGACGAATCGCCCGAGGTGGAGGGCGCCCTGTTCTATGCCGCCGGGCGTGCCCAGCACACCGGCGGGCAGATTACGCTGCTCTACGTGATCGAGCCCGAGAACCAGTTCTGGGACGCCGTGCGCCAGGCCCAGCTCGACGAGCAGACCAACAAGGCGCGGGCGCTGTTCCGCCTGTTCCGCCGCAAGCTCGCCAACGCCGGCTACGACAAGGTGGCCATCGAGGAGATCATCCGCGAAGGCAAGCTGGTGGACGCCATCCTGCAGCAGATCGAGGACGACGAGGACGTTGCTGTCCTGGTGCTCGGCGCCTCCAAGGACAGCGCCGGCCCCGGCCCCCTGGTGTCCACGCTGGCGACCGGCAGCCGGGCCGGCAAGTTCCCGATCCCCGTCACCATCGTCCCCGGCGACCTCACGACCGAGGAAATCCAGGCGCTGGCGTGAGGCGGGGCGTAGGTCGGGTCGGGGTCAGACCCCTCGCCTCTACAATCGAGAAATGCACCGATGTCGGACGCGAGGGGTCTGACCCCCGTGCGATGCGAAATACCGGTCGCCTCCGCACACGCCGCTTCCGCCAACCCCGGCGGCATCGTAAGCTCACGCCCCATCTTGGATCGGCAACGGGGGAACGCGCGTGGGGGCCAAGGCAGGGAGGGGAGCCAACGCGGGGAAGGCCGAGCGGCTGGAGCGCTATCGCCGCGGCCGTTTCTCCGAGCTGGTGGCCGCGGCGCTGCTGCTGGCCAAGGGGTACCGAATCCTCGACCGCCGCTGCCGCACCCCCTATGGCGAGATCGACCTGATCGCCGTGCGGGGCAAGCGCCTCGCCTTCGTCGAGGTCAAGCGCCGCGCCACGAGGCTGGAGGCTGAGGCCGCCCTCGCCCCCCACCAGGCCCGCCGCATCGTCCGCGCCGCAGCCTACTGGGTGAGCCGCCACCCCCGCTACCGCGACCACGATCGCGGCCTCGACGCCATCCTCGTGGTTCCCCGCCGCCTGCCCGCGCACCTGCCCGACGCCCTCCAGATCGAGTTCAGGGCATAATCGGGGTCAGACCCTGCGGGTCTGACCCCGGGAAAGGACATCGATGGCAAGGTGCCGTTCGCACCGGTATTATCGGCGGCAAATCCGGTGAGCCGGTGCCGACCACCCGGTCGCGGCGCCTGCCATCGCTGAAGCAAAGCCGGCCCAGAGAGCAAGTGCCAACTACCCGAGCCACGAAAGACCCATGCCCCATCGTGTCGCCTGCCAGATGGACCCGATCGACCGCATCGACATCGCGGGCGATTCCACCTTCGCGCTGCTCCTGGAGGCCCAGCGCCGCGGGCACTCGCTCTTCTACTATACGCCCCCCAACCTCGCCCTTCTCCAGGGTCGCCTCATCGCCCGCGGCACCACTTTGCGCGTGGAGGACAAGGCGGGCGACCACTACAGTGTCTCCGACCCCCGCACGGTGGACCTCTCGGAGCTGGACGTGGTCCTGCTGCGCCAGGACCCGCCGTTCGACATGGCCTACATCACCACCACCCATCTCCTGGAGCGCATTCACCCCAGGACCCTGGTGGTCAACGACCCGGCGCACGTCCGCAACGCCCCCGAGAAGGTGTTCGTCCTCGATTTCCTGGACCTGATGCCGCCGACCCTGGTCACCCGCAGCCTCGACGACGTGAAACGCTTCCGCGTCGAGCACAACGACATCATCCTGAAGCCGCTCTACGGCAACGGCGGCTCGTCGGTGTTCCGCGTGGCCCCCGGCGACACCAACCTCAACTCGCTGGTGGAGCTGTTCCTCACCGTGTTCCGCGAGCCCTTCATGGTGCAGGAGTACCGCCCCGAGGTCCGCGCCGGCGACAAGCGCATCATCCTGGTGGACGGCGAGGTGGCCGGCGCCGTCAACCGGGTGCCGGCCGCAGACGAGACCCGCTCCAACCTGCACGTCGGCGGTACCGCGGCCGTGACCGAGCTCACCCCGCGCGACCGCGAGATCTGCGCCCGCCTGGGCCCCGAGCTCAAGCGCCGCGGCCTCATCTTCACCGGCATCGACGTGATCGGCCCCTACCTCACCGAGATCAACGTCACCTCCCCCACCGGCATCCGCCAGATCAAGGCCTTCGGCGGCCCCGACATCGCCGCCCTGATCTGGGACGCCATCGAGGCCAGGACGCGGGCCGCGACGGGGAGTCATGGCCCGCAGCGGGCTCCATCATGACGCCGTCGCGAGTCGCTCATCGTGCCGAGCAGCTGCCTCGATCGGCTGCGGGCACACCCCCGGAGCGGCGACGGGAACGGTGAGGACGCAGCGAGCTCCCGCTGGCGCGAATGTCAGGTCTACCGTGCCGTCGAGCTCGTAGGGGACAAGCCCACGAATGACCTCCATGCCGTAGCCGGACCTTTCCGGGGCGCGAACGGCGGGCCCGCCCGCCTCCTGCCACTCGATGCAGACGCGATCGCGCGCCTGCCCGTTGGCCGTCAGGAACCACCGGACGGAAACCCTGCCGTCATCGGTAGAGAGGGCGCCGTGCTTGGCGGCATTGGTGGTCAGCTCATGCAGCACCATCGACACCGCCTGGCCGGCCTCGGGCCTCAGCGTCAATTCCGGACCGTCGAGGTCGGTATTGCTGCCGGTCATGTAGGGCGCAAGCTCGCGCCGCACGAGCTCCCGCACGGATATGCCTTGCCACTGCCGGCAGCTGAGAAGCTCGTGGGTCGCGGCCATGGATTGGATGCGGCCGGCAAGCGTCGCCACGAACTCGGCGGGCGCGGCGGCCGACTCCTGCGTCCGCGAGGCCACGGCGCTGACGGTGGCGAGGATGTTCTTCACGCGGTGGTCGAGCTCGGCCACCAGCATGCGCTGATGCTCCTCGGCCCGCCTGCGCGCGGTGACGTCGATGTTGACGCCCACCATCCGC
>DATMZP010000258.1:0-4924 GCA_035573595.1 Hyphomicrobiaceae bacterium | reverse complement strand
GCAAAAATCGAGATCTCGCGCCGGCTGCTGGCCAGCGCCGCCCGCGCCGAGGAGGCCGCCGCGCCGGGCGCGGCAGAGCCGCCTGCTGGCACCCACCATGGCCGCATCGCACTGGCGACAGCGGCTGGCGTCGCGCTGCTGACGCTCGGCCTCTATCTGGCGTACGGCTCGCCTGGCACGCCCGACACCCTCGCCGCCCAGGCGAACGCCGCCCGCGGCCAGGCCGAGCTTGCCCGCATGATCGCGCAGGTGGAAGCGCGCCTGCGCCAGGCTCCCGACGACGGTGCGGGCTGGGAGGTGATCGCCCCAGTCTATCTCAAGCTCGGCCGCTACCCCGACGCGGCCGCCGCCTACGCCAACGCCGCCCGCCTGCAAGGCGAGAGTGTGAAGCTGCTGGCCGGCCTCGCCGAGGCCTCAATCCTCGCAAAAGATGGCGTCGTGACAGAGGAGGCGCGCGCGGCCTACGAGAAGATTCTCAAGCTGGAGCCCGGCCGCGCCGAGCCGCGCTTCTGGCTCGCCATGGGCAAGGAGCAGGACGGCCGCCTTCCAGAGGCGCTGGCCGATTACAGGGCGCTGCTGAACGAGGCTGTGCCCGATGCTGACTATCGCGACGCGCTGGAGACGCGCGTCAAGGAGGTCTCCGCTCGCATCGCCGCGGGAGGCCAGGAGCAGCAGGGAAGGCAGTCCGCCAAGGCGCCGACGGGGCCCACGGCGGCCGACCTGGAGGCTGCGGCCCGGCTGAGCCCCGACCAGAGGCAGCAGATGGTGGTGGGCATGGTGGAGGGCCTGGCGCAGCGCCTCAAGCGCGACGGCAGAGATCTCGCCGGCTGGCAGCGGCTGCTCCAGGCCTACACGGTGCTCGGCCGCCACGACGACGCCCGCGCCGCCCTCGCCGAGGCGCGCCGCAACTTCGAGGGCGATGCACGCGCGCTCTCCGATCTCTCCGGTCTCGCCGCAAAATTGGGCCTTGGCTCATGACCCGTCGCCAGCGTCGCGCCACCTTCATCGGCCTGGGGGTCGGCATCCTGTGCCTTGCCACCTTCCTCGTGCTGTTCGCGCTGCGCGATTCCGTGGTGGGCTTTCATCTGCCCAAGGACATCGCGACGAAGCAGGTGCCGGAAGGACGGCGCATCCGGCTGGGCGGCCTGGTCGCCGCCGGCAGCGTGAAGCGCGACGGCCTCACCGTCGAGTTCGGGATTGCCGATACGGCGACCACCATCCCCGCCCGCTATACCGGCGTGCTGCCCGACCTCTTCCGCGAAGGCCAGGGCGTGGTGGCCGAGGGCAAGCTCGACACGAGCGGCCGCTTCATCGCCGACACCGTGCTCGCCAAGCACGACGAGAACTACATGCCCCCCGAGGTCGCCAAAGCCCTCAAGGAGCAGGGCATGTGGCAGCATACGGGGCCGAAGGCGGAGGCGCAGAAATGAGCCCGGAGCCCGCTGGCAGCACGGCCGAGGTGCCTCTCATGACCAGGCCTTGGCTCCAGATCGAGCGCTTCTATCGTGGGCAGGTCGAACGCGGCCTGAACGTGCGAGCCATGCTGCGCCGTGTCGAGCAAATCGAGGCCTCACGGTACGGACGAGCGCTTCACGCCTGGACCTCGATGCACGATCTTTGCATCGTCCAAGTACCCTGCAGCCATCCCTATGACGGTCCCTATTTGCGGATCTCCCCGAGTTTTGATGGCACCATCGAGTTTCGCTACATCGACACTTACATCGAGCAGCGACAATGGCACCGGCGGGTGAGCGAGGCTGATGTGTTCCGCCGACTGGAGCGCTTCATCGATCAGTTGCACTGGGTCGCTCGAGAGAAAGCGGCGCTCTCATGATCGTTGAGCTTGGACATCCCGCCGGCATGTTAGCAGCACATACCACTTGCGCTGCACTGCGAGCAGGGCAAGGCGAGGGCCGCAACGTCCCCTCCCCCCTTGTGGGGGAGGGACAGGGTGGGGGGGAGTCCCTCACGTCGAAGATCGTGGTTCCCCCCACCCCTAGCCCCTCCCCACAAGGGGGAGGGGAACCCCGTCGGCACTTGTGGGAAGGGTGCGCATCTCCATGATCGTCGAGATCGGACATTTCGCGCTTGTGCTCGCACTGGCCGTGGCGCTGGTGCAGATGGCGCTGCCGGCGTGGGGGGCGCAGGTCCGCGACGGCCGCCTCATGCAAGTCGCCGAGCCGGCCGCGTTCGCTCAGCTCGGGCTCATCGCGCTGGCCTTCGCCGCCCTCACCTACGGCTACGTCACGTCCGACTTCTCGGTCGAGAACGTGTGGGCCAACTCGCACTCGGACAAGCCGCTTCTCTACAAGATCTCCGGCGTGTGGGGGAACCACGAGGGCTCCATGCTGCTCTGGGTGCTCATCCTCGCCCTGTTCGGCGCCGCCGTCGCCTTCTACGGCACCAACCTCCCCGAGAGCCTGCGCGCCAACGTGCTGGCCGTGCAGGCCGGCATCGCCGTCGCTTTCCTCGCCTTCATCGTGTTCGCCTCCAACCCCTTCTCGCGCATCCCCTTGCAGCCCGAGGGGCGCGGCCTCAATCCCATCCTGCAGGACCCGGCGCTCGCCTTCCACCCGCCGTTCCTCTACGCCGGCTACGTCGGCCTGTCCGTCTCGTTCGCTTTCGCCGTCGCCGCCCTCATCGAGGGCCGCACCGACGCCGCCTGGGCGCGCTGGGTGCGGCCGTGGACGCTGGCCGCCTGGGTGTGCCTCACGCTCGGCATCGCCATGGGCTCGTGGTGGGCCTACTACGAGCTGGGCTGGGGCGGCTGGTGGTTCTGGGACCCCGTGGAGAACGCCTCGTTCATGCCGTGGCTCGCCGCCACCGCGCTCCTGCACTCCGCCCTGGTCATGGAGAAGCGCGAGGCGCTGAAAGTCTGGACCATCCTGCTCGCCATCCTCGCATTCTCGCTTTCGCTCATCGGCACCTTCCTGGTGCGCTCGGGCGTCCTCACCTCGGTGCACGCCTTTGCCGTCGATCCGCGGCGCGGCATCTTCATCCTCGCCATCCTGGTGATCCTGATCGGCGGAGCGCTGGCGCTCTACGCCTGGCGCGCGCCACAGCTCAAGCAGGGCCAGCTGTTCGCCCCCATCAGCCGCGAGGGGATGCTGGTGCTCAACAACGTTCTGCTGACGGTGGCCTGCGCCACCGTCTTCGTCGGCACGCTCTATCCGATGGCCCTGGAGTCTCTCACGGGCGACAAGATCTCGGTGGGACCGCCCTACTTCAACGCCACCTTCGGCCCGCTGATGGGGCTGCTGCTGCTGGCCGTGCCGTTCGGCCCGATGCTCGCCTGGAAACGGGGCGATCTGCTGGGCGGACTGCAGCGTCTCCTCGCCGCTGCGGCAGTTGCCGCGGTGGCTTTGGTGGCGACCTGCGCTCTCTATTGGCGCGGACCGTGGCTGGCTCCGTTCGGCGTCGCCTTGGCGGTCTGGGTGATGGCCGGCGCCGCCGTGGAATGGACCTCGCGGATCAGGCTCTTCACCTCCCCCGCCGGCGACAGCCTGCGGCGCGCCCTCGGCCTGCCGAGGTCCGCCCACGGCACGGTGCTGGCGCATCTCGGACTGGGCATCGCCGTGCTGGGCATCGTCGCCACCACGGCCTGGCAGAGCGAGACTGTGCTGGCCCTCAAGCCCGGCCAAGTCGGCGAGGTGGCGGGCTACAGCTTCATCTTCCACGGCGTCGGCGTCGGGCAGGGTCCGAACTACAGCGAGCAGCTGGGCCGCTTCAGCGTGACCCGCGGGGGCGCGCCGGTCACGGCGCTCACGCCCTCCAAGCGCACGTTCGAGACCCCGCGCCAGACCACCACCGAAGCCGGCATCCACGCCGCCTGGGGCGGCGACCTCTACATCGTGCTCGGCGATGCACTGCCCGACGGCGCCTTCGTCGTGCGCGCCTATTTCCATCCTCTGGTCCGGCTGATCTGGCTCGGCGCCGTGGTGATGGCGCTCGGCGGCGCCCTCTCCCTTCTCGACCGCCGCCTGCGGGTCGGCGCGCCCAGGCGCAGCGCGCGCCGGCACGCGGTGGCGGCGCCTTCGCCGGCGGAGTGAGGCAATGCGCGGGAATGGGCGAATGGCGAATGGCGAGTGGCGAGTGGCTTCTCTGGCCCCCGCTATTCGCCATTGGCCATTTGCCATTCGCCATTTGGCTGTTGCGCTGGCGGCCATCTTCATCGCCCTCTCGCCCGTCCAGGCCGTCGAGCCCGGCGAGAAGCTCAAGGATGCGGCGCTGGAGGCCCGCGCCCGCGGTATCTCGCAGGAGCTGCGCTGTGTGGTGTGCCAGAACCAGTCGATCGACGATTCGAGCGCGCCGCTGGCCCACGACCTGCGCGTCATCGTGCGGGAGCGGCTCGTGGCGGGCGACTCCGACGCCCAGGTCCTGGCCTTCGTGGAGGCCCGCTACGGCTCCTTCGTCCTGCTGCGACCGCGCCTCAAGCCTGAGACCGTCCTCCTCTGGCTCACCCCCCTCCTCCTGCTTGGCGGGGCCGCCGCCTACCTGATACGCGCGCGGCGACGGCCGGCGGGCGCGCCCGCGGAAACGGCGCCGCTCTCGCACGAGGAGCAACGGCGGCTGGCGCAGCTGATGGGCGAAGCGCCGTCGGCCCCCGCCCATCGCCATCCCCGTTGAAATACAAGGCTGAAAAGCAAAAATTGCTCGCGAGGCGTCCGGCCCCTGGCCCCCTCGCGCCCGCCACGACGCCCTCGACACACACCGCTCAGGCCGGCATGGCGCGAGGTCATCGGCTGCCCCCGGCAATTGAACGCCACCTGCAACCAACCCCGGTTCACCCCGGGGTTCCTGCCAACCTTAGCCGACGCCATAATTTGTGCCATATTGCGTACCCCTATTGGCACCGTGATTCGCAGGGGCCTGGACTGGCGTGCCCCGCTATCCGGATTCAGCCGCCGCGGAGACCGGCTGCCGG
>DATMZP010000257.1:0-4584 GCA_035573595.1 Hyphomicrobiaceae bacterium | reverse complement strand
GACGCCATCGCTGGCGCTCGCCAAGGGCCGACGCAGCGAGCCTCCTGGATCTCGGGCCACCCCTCCTTCCAGGACGCCGGCCGTCTGCACGTGAACGTCGGATGGCGCCATCCACGTCCCGTCGCAGCAAACGGCCGCTCATTGTAGGCATCGCGCAAGGCGGCCGGGGATAAGCCGCGTGCGGCCACGCGCCGTCGTTTCCGCTGCCAGCCTTAACGAAATGCAAACGGCAGGACGCAACCGGTCGCCAGCCGCAGGCGAGTGGAAGCGCTCTCCGGCGAGTGGCTATTTCAGCAGCCGGAACGACGTCATGAACGTCTCGACATCGGCCTTGGCCTCGGTGCCGAACGGCCCGGCATAGACGGCCTGGTAGAGCCGGTTGCCGACCTGGAACAGGCGCTGGCGCATGACCGCGTTGTCGGGGAGCAGCGTGACCACCTCGCGCCCATCGATGCCGTCCTGCTCGATCCTGGCCTGGTGCACGAGCTTGCCCTTGGTGGCCGCCAGTAGCCCCATGATGTTCTTGTCGTAGTTCTTGACCGGCGCGGTCCTGTACTCGGTGTAGGTGATGGAGAAATGCCGGTCGTCCACGTCCACCTCCCAGGTGTAGTGCACGTGCGGGCCGGAGGCCGACGACCCCTCCTGCTTGTCCAGCGTGGGCTCGGCCGGGAACTCGACGGCGAATTTGCCGACCTCGTCCCTGAAGCCGAAGGCGCCGGCCGTGCCCGCCAGCAGCAGGCAAGCGGTAGCCGCGCAGGCGGCCGCGACCCAGGTCCGAGCCAGCTGTCTCCACATTGCGTCTGCCTCTCGGCCGGCCCGATTTTCCCGCGCGTCGCGTTGCGCCGGGCTCCCGCCGGAGCCCGAGGAGCGCCTCGGCCGCAGGTGTGTAGCATCCTCCGCCATCCCACCGGAGATCTTTTTCCGTGCGTCCCGTGTCGATTTAATGTTCACTTTTCGTTCTTGTCATGTTAGAAGACTTGCACGCTGCCTCGTGAGCCCAAGAGCGCCCACCCCTAGCGTCTCTCACTCGGCTTGCGGCAGCTCTTTGCCCCGCCAGATCGCCCCGGCGTGCCCCCGCCGGGGCGATCGTGCGCGCCTCCCTCCTGGAGCGGATGAGCTAGGCGATGGAGACCGATAGGGGCGATCCGGAGCAGCCGCGCGGGCCCCGGCGAACGGATGTTCGCCGAAGCGGTGCTTCATGCCGAATGCGAACGATTCCAACGGAGACAGGGCTTTGCGGCCTGCCTGATGCCCGGAACCGATGCGCGAAGCATGCGTTTGGGCCAGAGCAGGCCGAGAGTTCGCCTGCGGCAATCCCCAACATTAGGAGCGACGAGATGCGGTTATTCAGACTGATTTGCCTCGCCTCCCTTCCGATGGTCGGGCTGGCGCCATTGTCCGCCACGGCCGGGCCCACGCTCGGGCTGCGGACACCATCTGATGCAAACGGCGGTCGCACCCAGGTGCAGTATTACGAGCCGGATCCGCCGGCGGCCGTGCCAGACGATGACGACTACGGCGAGTTCCAGGGCGACGCCGCCAGCCGCTGCGCCGCCCAGTTCCGCTCATTCGAGCCCGACACCGGCTACTACACGACCTACGACGGCGACCGGGTCTTGTGTCCGTATCTTCAGTAGGCTGCTCCGTCGAAGCTAGAAAACTCAACCTTCTCTTAAGAATTGCCGGAGATCCGCGCCATGGGGTCAGACCCGCAGGGTCTGACCCCATTACAAAAAGCCGTACGGATCGACATCCACCGTGAGCCGCAAATCCGACGGCGGCTTGGGCAGCGTCGCGAGCCAGGTCCGCAGATACGCCTGCAGGTCCAGCTCCCGCGGTGCCTTCACCAGCAGCCGCCAGCGGTAGCGACCGCGGACCACCGCAATGGGCGCCTCGGCGGGGCCCAGCACCTCGATGCGGGCGGCGGCCGGAGCGTGGCGGCGCACGTCGCGGGCGTAGAGCTCGGCGAGCCGCTTGTCGCGGGCCGAGACGATCAGCGCGGCGAGGCGGCCGAAGGGGGGAAGCAGGCCGGCCTGGCGATGCCGGATCTCGCTCGCCAGGAACGCCTCGCGGTCGCCCGTCACGATCGCGCGCATCACCGGATGGTCCGGGTTGTAGGACTGCACGAAGCCGCGGCCCCCGTATCGACCTGTGTCGAGCACGCGACCGGCGCGGCCCGTCACCTGGTGCAGGAGCTGGAAGGTGCGCTCGGCCGCGCGCGGGTCGGCGGTGCCGAGCCCGAGGTCGCCGTCGACGATGCCGACCGTGGTGAGTTGCGGGAAATGGTGGCCCTTGGCCACCATCTGCGTGCCGATCACGATGCGCGCCTCCCCCGACTCGATGCTCTTGATGATCTCGCGCATCTCCACCAGCGACGGCACGAGGTCGGAGGAGAGCAGCGCCAGCCTGGCGTCCGGAAAGCGCGCCGCCACCTCCTCGGCGATGCGCTCCACGCCGGGGCCGCAGGCGACGAGCGAATCCGCGGCCCCGCACGAAGGGCACTTCGCCGGCGGCGGCAGCGAGAAGCCGCAGTGATGGCAGTTGAGGCGGTTGCGGTAGCGGTGCTCCACCAGCCAGGCCGTGCACTGCGGGCAGTCGAAGCGGTGGCCGCAGGAGCGGCACAGCGTGAGGGGCGCGTAGCCGCGGCGGTTGAGATAGAGCAGCGCCTGCCGGCCCTCGCCCAGCGTCTCGCCGATGGCGCTCACGAGCGTGGGAGAGAGCCAGCGGCCGGCTTCCGGCGGCGCCTTGCGCATATCGATGGCCGCGACGGTGGGAAGCTCGACGCCGGCGTAGCGGCCGGGGAGCGCCAGGCTGCGGTAGCGCCCCGTGCGGGCATTGACGTGGCTCTCGATGGAGGGCGTGGCCGAGGCCAGCACCACGGGGAGCTTGCCGAGGCTGGCGCGGGCCACCGACATATCGCGCGCCTGGTAATGCACCCGCTCCTCCTGCTTGAAGCTGCCGTCGTGCTCCTCGTCCACCACGATCAGGCCCAGGCTCGTGAACGGCAGGAACAGGGCCGAGCGGGCACCCACGACGACGCGGGCCTCGCCGCTGGCGGCCGCGCGCCAGGCACGGGCGCGCTCCGGGGCCGAGAGCGCCGAGTGCCACTCCACGGGGGCGCAGCCGAAGCGGCCCGTGAAGCGGTCCATGAACTGGCTGGTGAGGGCGATCTCGGGCAGCATGATGAGCACCTGCGAGCCCCGCGCAACCGCACGCGCGACCGCCTCGAAGTAGACCTCGGTCTTGCCCGAGCCGGTGACGCCGTCGAGCAGCGTCACCGAGAAGCCGCCCTCGGCGGCGGCGCGCAGCGCGTGCGCGGCGCTCTCCTGCACATCGCTGAACCGGACCTCCGCGTGGCCCGGGTCGGGCACGGGGAAGCGGCGCTCGGGGATGGCCACCCCCACCAGCACGCCGGCCTCGACGAGACCGTCGATGACGCCGGCGGTGCACTGCGCCTCGGCGGCCAGCGCGGCCTTGGTGCGGACCTGGCCGTCGGCGGCGGCCTTGACGGCGCGCTGGCGGGCAGGGGTCATGCGCGGCGGCTCCGGAGCGCCCGGATTGAGCTGCACCCCGAAACGGGGCTTGGCCGGCTCGAACACCGTGGGGGCGCCCATCATCATCCGCACCACCATCCCCAGGGGCGTCAGGGTGTAGCGGGCCACCCACTCGGCGAAGCGCAGCGAGATGACGGGCAGGGGCAGGACCTCGGGCAGGGCGGCGGCAATGGTCTTGAGCTTCTGGTCGGGGACGGGCTTGCCGGGATCGCCGAAGGGAGCATCCCAGACCACGCCGAGGCGGGTCTGTGGGCCGAACGGTACCAGCACGAAGGCACCCGGGGAGAGCGCCGGGGAGTGAGCCAAGTCCTCGGGCTGGAGGTAGTCGTAGGTCTGGTCGAGCGCCACGGGGAGCAGGATCGGCACCCGCGGCCCGCCGCGCGCGGCGACAGCAGGATTGTCATCGAGCTGTGCGAACAGGCTTTCCAAAGCAGGGTCCTGCGACTAGAAGCGCGGCAAGCAAGGGGCCTTGCGAATGCAGAGTCTGGCCCGAGTCTCGGTTTGAGTCTCGATACGAGTCTGGGCGAACGTAAGGCGAACGCAACGGCGCGGGCAAGCGCGGAAAGAGGTGGAGAGAGGGCCATGAAGTTCTTCGTCGATACCGCCGACGTGGCCGAGATCAAGGAGCTGACCGAAACCGGGCTGCTCGACGGCGTGACGACCAACCCGTCGCTGGTGGCCAAGGCGAAGCGCGACTTCAAGGCGATCGTCGCCGAGATCTGCGAGCTGGTGCCGGGGCCGGTGAGCGCCGAGGTGGCGGCGACCGACCTCGCCGGCATGCTCAAGGAGGGCCGGGCGCTCGCCCAGATCGCCAAGAACGTGACGGTGAAGGTGCCGCTCACCTGGGACGGTCTCAAGGCCTGCCGGACGCTGACGGCCGAGGGCACCATGGTCAACGTGACGCTGTGCTTCTCGGCCAACCAGGCGCTGCTGGCGGCCAAGGCGGGCGCCACCTTCGTGTCGCCGTTCGTGGGCCGCCTCGACGACGCGGGCCAGGACGGGATGGAGCTCGTGCGCGAGATCCGCGCCG
>DATMZP010000256.1:0-3468 GCA_035573595.1 Hyphomicrobiaceae bacterium | reverse complement strand
GGCCTCGTCTCGGCGCTGCTGTTCTTCTCGGCGGCGCGCGGCGGGCCTTGGCTGGGGCTCGTGCTGGTCCTCCTGACGCCCCTGCCACTGCTGCTGTCGGGCCTCGGCTGGGGTTGGCTGCCAGCGGCGGCCGGAGCCCTGGTGGGCTCGCTCGCCATCGCCGCGGTTGCCTCGCTCGCCCTCGGCTCCGGCTATTTCCTGGCCGTCGGCTTGCCGGCGGCGGCCATCGCCTATCTCGCCTATCTCAGCCGGCCTTCCGACAGCGCCACCGACGGCCGCGAGTGGTATCCCGTTGGCCGCCTGCTGGCCGCCATGTCGCTTTATGCCGGTGCCCTGCCGGTGCTCGCCCTGCCGTGGCTCGGCGGGAGCTTCGACGGGCTCAAGCCGCTGGCGGCGGAGATGGTGAGAGCCGCCTTCAAGCAGTCCAGCGACCTGCGCGTGCAGGTCCCCACAGACGAGCAGGTCGGAGCGTTCGCCGACCTGGTGGTCGCGGTGGCGCCGAGCGCGCTCGCGATCTACTGGCTCCTGATCATGACGCCCAACCTGTACCTGGCGGGCCGTATCGTCGGTGCCTCGGGCCACCTCGCCCGGGACTGGCCGGACCTGCCGTTGCTAGCCTACCCAGCCGGCTTCTCGCTGCTGCTGGGGCTCGCCCTGCTGGCTGCCGCTTTCGCGCCCGGTGTCATCGGCATCGCCGGCACCAGCTTCTCCGGGGCGCTGCTTTTCGCGCACCTCCTCGCTGGGCTCGCGCTCGTGCACTTCCTGGCCCGGCGGGGGGCGCGCTGGCTGCTCTGGGTCGTATACGCCGGGTTTCTGCTCCCCGTGCTCTCGCCCTACGCCGCCGTCCTCGTCACCGCCGCCGGCGTGCTCGAGCCCGCGCTCAAGCTGAAGCAGCGCCTCGGCGCGGCTCCCCCCAAAACCTGAACCCAACGCCAAAGAACGGAGCACCCCCATGCAGGTCATACTTCTGGAGCGCATCGGCCGCCTCGGCCAGATGGGCGATGTCGTAACCGTCAAAGACGGCTATGCCCGCAACTTCCTGCTGCCGCAGAAGAAGGCGCTGCGCGCCACCGAGGAGAACCTCAAGCGCTTCGAGTCCAACCGCGGCCAGCTGGAGGCGCGCAACCTGGAGCTGAAGAAGGAGGCAGAGGCGGTCGCCGCCAAGCTCGACGGCCAGAGCTTCGTCGCCATCCGCCAGGCCGGCGACACCGGCCAGCTGTACGGCTCTGTGACCACACGCGACATCGTCGAGAACGTTACCGCCGGCGGCTTCAGCATCGACCGCCGCCAGGCGGTGCTCGACAAGCCGATCAAGACGCTGGGCCTGCACGCCATCCGCGTCGCCCTGCACCCGGAGGTGATCGTCGGCGTCAAGCTCAACGTGGCCCGTACCGCAGACGAGGCCGAGCGCCAGGCCCGCGGCGAGGACGTGACCGTCATCAAGGACGAGGCGCTGGAGCTGGAAACCTACAACCCCGACGCCGTCTTCGACGAGGAGGCCCAGCCCCGCGAGGCCGAGGAGGGTGCCCCGGAGGAGCCCTCCAAGTAACGCCCACGCGCAAGGCTGACCGGCAGCGGGCGCATCTTGCGCCCGCCGTTACCTCCTGCTCACAATGGGTTGAACGCCCAACGACAGCCGCGCTAACATGCGGCTGTCCATGCGGGGAAGCAGGGCCGTGTTCGCGCTGCGTTTACTTCTTCGCCGCTTCGTACGGCGCGGCCACCTTGGTGTGATCGACCACACCGGGCGCCGACACAATTTTGGCATCGCCGGCACCCGCCCCAGTGCCACGGTGCGGCTGCACGATCCCACGCTCTACCGGCGCCTCACCGTCCACCCCACCTTGCACGTGGGCCGAGCCTACGTGGACGGCACCCTCAGCATCGAGGAAGGCCAGCTGTCCGACTTCCTGGACCTGCTGCTGCTCAACGAGCATCTCGGCGCCAGGGGGCGCACCGGCGATATGAAGCGGCGGCTCGACCAGGCGGCGCGGCTGACGGCCGTCGTCAATCTGCCCGGCCGGTCTCGGCGCAACGTCCACCACCACTACGACCACCCGGCCGACTTCTACCGCTGCTTCCTCGACGATGACATGCAGTACTCCTGTGCCTACTTCGCGGCCGAGGGGGTCTCGCTGGAGGAGGCACAGGAAGCAAAGAAGCGGCACATCGCCGCCAAGCTCGACATCCGCCCCGGCCAGCGCGTGCTCGACATCGGCTGCGGCTTCGGCGGCATGGCGCTGTTCCTCGCCCGCAACTACGGCGTGCATGTCACCGGCATTACGCTGAGCACCGAGCAGCACAAGATCGCCCGCGAGCGCGCCGCCAAGCTGGGGCTCACGCGGCTCGCGGACTTCCGCCTGGAGGACTACCGGCGTACCCGCGGCGTGTTCGACCGCATCGTCTCGGTGGGCATGTTCGAGCACGTGGGGCGTCCGCACTACCGGCAGTTCTTCTCGCGCATCAACGCGCTGCTGGCCGACGACGGCGTGGCGCTCATCCACAGCATCGGGCGCTACCAGTCGCCCTCGCCGATCAACGCCTGGATACGCCAGAACATCTTCCCCGGTGCCTACCTGCCGAGCCTGTCGCAGCTGACGCCGCTGCTCGAGAAGGAGGACCTCTGGCTCTCCGACTTCGAGAACCTGCGCCTGCACTACGCGGCCACGCTCAACGAGTGGGGCCGGCGCTTCCAGGCCAACCGCGAGCGGGTGCGCGCGCTCAACACGGACTTCTACGACGAGCGCTTCTTCCGCATGTGGGAGTTCTACCTGCAATCGTGCGAGTCTGGCTTCCGCTACAGCGGGCTCACCGTCTTCCAGCTGCAACTGGTGAAAAGGATCGACGCCCTCCCCATCACGCGCGACTACATGCTCGCCGAGGAGCGCCGGCTGATGTCGGACGACGCGGCCGGCGGGACCCGCGCCGCCGGCGAGTAGAGATTCGGCCTCGCCGAAGAGAAATCGCGCGCGGGCCTGCCTCGGTGTGCATTGTGGTGATGACTCCACGGGCGCCGACGAATACCACCGGAGAGGAGTGGCGGGGGGGAGCGGAATCGGCGAAAGCCTCCCCTCATGACGAACACCGCTCCCGCACGCCGCACCGCCTCACAGGCTCTCCAAGAGGCAGCCCGAGACCCCGCCTCGCTCGAGGCGCCGCACTTCCGGGCCGCCCCCCACAACCTGGAGGCCGAGCAGGCGCTGCTCGGCGCCATGCTCGTCAACAACGAGGCCCACGACCGCGTGTCCGGCTTCCTGCAGCCGATCCACTTCTACGATCCGTTGCATGCACAGATCTACGAGACCTCGGCCAAGCTGATTGCCGCCGGCAAGCAGGTGACGCCCATCACGCTCAAGACCTTCTTCGAGAACGCCGAGCCGATCAGTTCGGGCCTCAGCGTGCCGGCCTATCTGGGGCAGCTGGCGGCCAACGCCACCACCATCATCAACGTGCGCGACTACGGGCGTA
>DATMZP010000255.1:0-9848 GCA_035573595.1 Hyphomicrobiaceae bacterium | reverse complement strand
CAGACCCGGGTCAGACCCCTCGCAAAAGACGTCCGAGGGACACGCAAGGCTCGTGCGAGGGGTCTGACCCCGGTCGGACCCGCTTGGCTTGCGCAAGGCGAGCCCTTAAGGTCCGGCTTGAGCTTCACGCACGCCATTCGGAGGACGCGCCATGCCCATCAACGTCGGGGATCGCCTGCCGGACACCACCTTCATGACCATGTCGGCCGAAGGTCCCAAGCCCATGAAGACCGCGGACGTATTCGGCGGCAAGAAGGTGGCGCTGTTCGCCGTGCCGGGCGCCTACACGCCCACTTGCCACGGGCAGCACATGCCGGGCTTCGTGGCCAGGTACGACGACTTCAAGTCCAAGGGCTTCGACACCGTCGCCTGCACCTCGGTGAACGATATTTTCGTGCTCACCAACTGGGCCAAGGACTCCAAGGCCGACGGCAAGATCCTGATGCTGGCCGACGGCAGCGCCGACTTCGCCAAGAAGATCGGCCTCGACATCGACCTTGGCGGCCGCGGCCTGGGCGTGCGCTCCAAGCGCTACTCGATGATCGTGGAGGACGGCGTGGTGAAGGCCCTCAACGTCGAGGACGCGCCGCCGAGCCACGACAAGTCCAGCGCAGCGGCTCTGTGCGCTATGGCGTAGCGCCAGTCGGAGCCGATGATCGGCTGAAACGAAACGAGCGGATTCCCCTCCCCCTTGTGGGGGAGGGGCTAGGGGTGGGGGGAACCCCGATATTCGAGGTCCGTGATTCCCCCCACCCTGTCCCTCCCCCACAAGGGGGGAGGGAACGCTGCGGCGCGCTCCGTTTCATCATCGAGGGTCGGCGCAGCCGGTGATCGGCTGACACCTCGCGAAAAAGGTTAACCGCACTTATATTGGCCCCTGCCGGCGCGCTCATCCGCACTCCTCGCCGGCCGGGAGATCAGCCAGATGCAGTTGTGGCGCAGGGACCGCGAGAACGACGAGGAGCTGCTCGACGCCTATTCGCAGGCGGTCGTGAACGTTGTTGAGAATGTCTCGCCCTCGGTGGTGCACGTGCGCGTGCGCGGCACCCGCATGGGGCAACTGGGCTCCGGCTCGGGCACCATCATCTCCCCCGACGGCCTCGTCCTCACCAACAACCACGTGGTCGACGGCGTCACCGCCATCGAGCTCGCCCTCAACGACGGCCGGCACTTCCCGGCCCGCATCCTGGGGCGCGATCCCGACACCGACATCGCCGTCCTGAGGGCTGAGACCGCCGACCGCCTGCCGGCCGCCACGATCGGCAACTCCAAGAAGGTGCGCCAGGGCCAGGTGGCGGTGGCGATCGGCAACCCGCTCGGCTTCGAGTCCACCGTGACGGCCGGCATCGTCAGCGCCGTCGGCCGCTCGCTGCGCGCCCAGAACGGCCGCCTGATTGTCGACGTGATCCAGACCGACGCCGCCCTCAACCCCGGCAACTCCGGTGGCCCGCTCGTCAACTCGCGCGCCGAGGTGATCGGGGTCAACACCGCCGTCATCGTCGGCGCCCAGGGCATCTGCTTCTCGGTGGCCTCCAACACCGCCCAGCACGTGCTCACCCAGATCCTCAAGCACGGCCGCGTGCCGCGGGCGACGCTCGGCATCGCCGGCGAGCAGGTGCACCTGCCGCAGCGGATCAAGGCGATGACCGGTCTCGCGCAGCAGGCGGCGGTGCGCGTGGTCGAGGTGCAGCCGGCCAGCCCCGCCTACACCGGCGGCATCCGGCCGGGCGACGTGATCGTGGGCGTGGACCAGGAGGTGGTGACCGGCGTCGACGACATCGCCCGCGTGCTCGACGGCACCCGCATCGACAAGCGCGTCTCCATCCACCTCATCCGCGACGGCCGCGCCCGCACGCTCGAGGTGGTGCCCACGGAGCGGTTGCAGGAGCGATAGCCGGGCCTCGCCGCGCACGCTCCCTCTGCGGGCCTTCGGCCGGCGGCCTTTGGCGAGCTTGCGCTGGAGCCTCCTAGGCCCGCTTCGACCGCTTTCGCGCCGACACCGTCTCGGCGCCACCGCCTGCCGCGGCGCCACGCCTCGGCCGCTGCACCGCCCTCACCTTTCCGGTGCGTCCGCCGCCGCAGAAGAACCGGTCGCCGCCGTCCGCCTCCAGCCCCGACACGCCCACGCCGGCCGGCATCTCCAGACTCTCCAGCACCTCGCCCGTACGCGGGTCGAGCCGCCGCAGCTCGTTCTCGTCGCCGTCCAGGGTGGCGTGCCACAACTCGCCGTCCACCCAGGTGACGCCGGTGACGAACCGGTTGGACTCGATAGTGCGCAGGACCGCCCCCGTGCGAGGATCGACCTGATGGATCCTGCGCTGGCGGTACTGCCCCACCCACAGCGTCCCCTCGGCCCAGGCAAGCCCCGAATCGCCGCCGCCGCCGGGCGCCGGGATGGTGGCGAGCACGCGGCCGCTCTCCGGGTCGATCGTCTGGATGCGATCCTCGGCGATCTGATAGAGGTGCCGGCCGTCGAAGGCGGTTCCCGCATGCGCCGCGACGGAAATCGAGCGCTTGATCTTGCCCGTAGCCGGATCGAGGGCATTCAGCCTGTCGCCGGACGCAAACCACACGTGCCGGCCGTCGAAGGTGAGCCCATGCACCTGCTCGGCCCCCGGAAACGGCCCATACTCGCGAAGGATCTCGGCGGCCGATCGTTTCATGCTTCATCCTTGTGAGGGTTCCCCGGCAGTCGGGCGTCGGCAATCGAAGTGGGAGAGCGAGCCACTGCCGACGCCCGACTGCCGAAGCCCGACTGCCGCATCTCGGACACAACGGCCGCGACCCTATCCCCCCGGCAGCGATGCCGGGAGTAACAACGTCGTCGTGATTCCGGGCACCGGCGCGGTGAGCCAGCGGCGCGCCCGTCCGCGCCCCAGCGCCTGCGCCTTGCCGGCTGCCGCCAGAGCGTCGAGCGCCCGCTGCACGGTGCGCTGGCTCGCGCCCAGGGCCAGCGCCAGCGCGGAGCTGGACCATGCCTCGCCGTCGGCCAGGAAGGCGAGCACCGCCGCATGCGCCCCCTCCACGGGCGGCGCCAGCACCACCACCGCGCGGGCAGCAGGCGGCGCCAGCGCAAACCCCCGCCGCGTGGCGCTGACGCCGGCCAGCGTGCGCAGCGCCGCGCGCAGCCGCCCGATCTCCACGCGCAGCCTGGCGCGATGCGATTCGTCCGCCTCCTTGCCCCGGAACGCCCGCGCCACCAGCTCGGCCCTCGACACATCCTCCGGCCACGCCTCGCCGAGGGCGCGAGCGAGGGCGAACACCACCGGCCGGCGGTCGAGCGGGACCACCGTGCCACCCGTCCGCACAACGCGCCGGCACGCATCCACGACCAGCGCCCCCGACTTCAGCAGCGCCTCGACCTCCTCCAGCAGCAGAAGGCGATCTTGCCCGCGCCCGATCAGACGCGCCGCGGGCGTGGCGAGGGCGGCCTCTGCGCTCTCGACCTCCGCCTCCAGCGCCGGAATGCCGGCCCGGCGCGCGGCGCGCTCCGCCCGGGCCAGCGCGGCACGCGCCGCCTTCGTCCGCAGCCGCCGCATGGCGATGCCCGCGACGGCCAGCTCGTAGGCCGCCCTTGCTGCCGGCGGAAAGGGCGCCGGATCGAGCCGGGCAAGCTTGCGCTCCGCCTCGTCGAGCCGCCCGATCAGCAGCAGTCGCCGCACCTCCAGCAGTCCCGCATGCGCCGCGTTCAGCGCATCGCCGTGGGCTTCGAGCGTCGCCCGCGCCACCTCCAGCGCCTTCGCCGACCAGCCAAGCTCCCGCGAGACGAGCGCAATCTCCGCCTCTGCCACGACGCACCGCGCGCGGGCCACGGCTTCTCTCGACCCGAAGCCGCGCGCTGCCCTCCGCAGCAGGACCTTGGCACGAGCCAGCTCGCCCAGCTGCGCCATGGCGATGCCACGCAGGGCCAGCGCCGGCGCATCGTCGCGCAGGGCGATCCGGTTCAGGGCCGCGAGGGGATCACCCGCGGCCAGCGACCGCGCTGCCGCCGTGATCAGCGAGTCCATTGAAATCGCGCCACACTTGTCACTCCCGCCGCGCCGATCCCCGGCCCTAAGTCTACCGCGTCGCCCGCCGTCCCGTACCGGGAAACGGCGCCCAAAGAAAGGACACCACCGCGATGACGACGCGCACGACCGGCACGCGCGAGGAGTGGCTTGCAGCGCGGCTCAAGCTGCTCGAGGCCGAAAAGGCGCTGACGCGGCGCGGCGACGAGCTGGCGCGGCAGCGCCAGGAGCTGCCCTGGGTGCGCCTCGACAGGGAGTACCGGTTCCACACCGACGCCGGCGACGCCTCGCTGGCCGATCTCTTCCGCGGGCGCTCGCAGCTCCTCGTCTACCACTTCATGTTCGGCCCGGACTATGCCGCCGGCTGCCCGTCGTGCTCGGCGATCGCCGACGGCTTCAACGGCATCGCCGTCCACCTGGCGAACCACGACGTCATGCTCTGGGCGGTGTCGCGGGCGCCGCTCGCCAAACTGCAGGCCTACAAGGACCGGATGGGGTGGACGTTCCCCTGGGCCTCCTCCGACGGCGGCGACTTCAACCGCGACTTCAATGTGTGGTTCACCGAGGAGCAGCGCCGCAAGGGGCAGGTGCAGTACAACTACACCCGCGGCCGCGGCCAAGCGATGGACGCGAAATCGCCCCCCGAGCCCGTCGCACGGAACGCAGCCATGTGCGGCACCGACGTGCCTACGTACGTGCAGGAACTTCCCGGCATGAGCGCGTTCGTTCTCCAGGATGGCGCTGTCTACCACACCTATTCCACCTATGCGCGCGGTCTGGACGGCCTGTGGGGCATGTACCAGTGGCTCGACCGCGCTCCCCTGGGACGCAACGAGCCGCGCCCCTGGAAGCGCCGCCACGACGAGTACGAGCAGGGCTGAACATAGCCGCCGGTCCCCGCACACCCGTCACCTCACAGGCAGGAGTCCACCCCTATGCAGAATAAGGCCGACTGGCTGTCCCTGGCCGCCGCGCCGACCTTCGCTCTCATGGCGCTGGCAACGGGCGTCCTCGGGGACGCTTCAGGCATCATGTGCCTCGCTCCCAACGCATCGCCGCTCACCGGCATGCTGCCGATGTACCTGCTGATGAGCGTCTTTCATGCGGCGCCCTGGTTGAAGCTGATCGCCCGCCGCCCGCACGCCTGCTGAAGGCGCCGCGCGACCGATCCCGCCCGCCCGGAGCGGTCGCGGATATCGGGGGAATCCCGGATATCGTCCCGGTGCCGAACCGTGCACTCTCCCACTCCTGTCGTTTGGCACGAGCAAGCCGATGCATTCGACCAGCACTTTTGCGACTCCGCCGGCCACTCCTCTTCTGACCGACTTCACCCGCGATGTGGCCGGAACGCGTACGCCGGCCGCCGTCCTCGACGCGCTGCACGCTTTCGCCGCGAAGATCGCTCCCGTGAGCGTGCTTGGCGCCGCCCGCATGCCGCTGCAGGCGTCGGACTGGCGCTCCACCCGCCTCGGACGGGATGCATTCGTGCATGCGTCAGTCCCGGAGGGCTGGTGGATGGAGTACGCGGCGATGGCCAAGAAGGAGCACGACCCCGGCGTGATGATGGCCCGGTCGAGCCTGATGGCCTGCACATGGACCGAGACCATGCAGATGCTGGAGCCCATCGGTATCGATCGGTGGCCCTACGAGCTGGCGCACAAGTACGGCATGCGCGACGCCCTGACCTGCTCCGTCGGCCGCCGCTGGATCGTCGCGTTCTGGTCGCGCCAGGTCCTGGCCGGAGCCGTCCTGACGCAGCCCTACCGCATCATCCTGTTCGCCGCCGCCAGCTTCGCCGCGCTGCGCCTGGAGCAGCTGATCGACCATGACCCGTATTGGATGGGCAAGCGCGCGCGTGTGACGCCGCGCGAGCTGGCTGTCCTGCGTCTCACCGCCATGGGCCGGCCCACCGAGCAGGTCGCCAAAGTGCTGGGCCTCGGCGAGGAGACCGTCCGCAGCCACCTGAAAAAGGTGCAGAGCAAGCTCGGCGTCCGCAACCGCCCCCACGCGGTCGCCGAGGCGATCAGGCAGCACCTGATCCCGTAAACTCACCACCCGTCATCCCGGAAACCGAGCCCCGCAGGGGCGAGGCTGTCCGGGACCTCCCGAGGCGAGTCGGAACCTCACAAGGTCCCGGTTCGGAGCGCTGCTCGCGTACCGCTCGCATCGCTCCGACCGGGATGACGGGTGCTCCTACGACGCCGTCTTCATCACGAACGGGTTGCCGCCGCCGGGGCCGTTGTTGATCCACACGCTCTTGGCCTGCAGGTAGCCCTCGATGGCGTCGGCGCCGTTCTCGCGCCCGAGCCCCGAGGCCTTGTAGCCGCCGAACGGCATCAGGAAGCTCACGGCACGGTAGGTGTTGACCCACACCGTCCCCGCCCGGATGCGCCGTGCCACGCCGTGCGCACGCTTCACCGACTGGGTCCAGACGCCGGCGCCGAGGCCGTAGGCGATGTCGTTGGCGATGGCCACCGCCTCGTCCTCGTCCTTGAACTTGATCACCGACAGCACCGGCCCGAACACCTCCTCCTGGGCGATGCGCATCCGGTTGTGGACGCCGGTGAAGACGGTTGGCTTCACGAAATATTTGCCGCCGCCCTCCTCCTTGGACGCCGGCCCGCCGCCCAGCACGCACTGGGCGCCCTCGCCCTTGGCGATATCGATGTAGGAGAGGATCTTCTGGTACTGCGGCGGCGTCGTCACCGGCCCCACCTGGGTCTCCGGCAGGCCGGGGTCGCCCAGCTTCGCCGTCCTGGCCATGGCCACCAGCTTCGCCACGAACTCATCGTGGATGGTCTCCTGCAGCAGCAGCCTGGAGCCGGCGATGCAGGTCTGGCCGGTGGCGGCGAAGATGCCGGAGATCGCCCCGCTCACGGCATCGTCCAGGATGCAGTCGTCGAAGACGATGTTGGGCGACTTGCCGCCCAGCTCCAGCGATACCTTCTTGAAGCTCCTGGCAGCCAGCTCGTTGACGCGCGCGCCTGTCACCGACCCGCCCGTGAAGGCCACCTTGGCCACCTTGGGGTGCGTCACCAGCGGCTCGCCGACAACCCCGCCGTAGCCTGTCACGACGTTGACCACGCCGGGCGGCAGGCCTGATTCCTCGATCACCAGCTTCATGAACTCGAGCAGTGAGGCCGAGGTGAACTCGGACGGCTTGATCACCACGGTGCAGCCGGCCGCCAGCGCCGGGGCGAGCTTCCAGCCCACCAGCATCAGCGGCGAGTTCCACGGCGTGATGAACGCACACACGCCCACGGGCTCCTTGAGGATGTAGTTGAAGTGGTCGGGACGATCGACCGGCACCACCGCACCCTGAATCTTATCGGCCAGCCCGCCGTAGTAGTAGAACCACTCCGGCAGGTACTTGAGCTGCGCCGCCATCTCCGAGATCAGCTTGCCGTTGTCGCGCACCTCCACATTGGCGAGGTGCTCGCCATGCTTCTCGATCAGCCCGGCGATCTTGCGCATGATCTTGCCGCGTGCCGTCTGCGTCATGGCCGGCCAGGGTCCGGTCTCGAAGGCGCGGTAGGCGGCTTCGACCGCCCGATCCACATCCGACGCGTCGCATTCGGGGATCAGCGCCCACGGCTCGCCGGTATAGGGATCGTAGCTCTCGAACCGCTTGCCCGAGGCCGCGCTGCACCAGGTGCCGTCGATGTAGGTCTGGTACTCCTGCAGCTTGGTCGGACGGTCCAGCATGGGTGCATCTCCCGCTCTTGGGTCGCGTTGGGTCGTCGTGGCTGGAATCGAGGCTAGTGCCGCGGCGGAGCGGCTTCAAGCGAGGAGAGCCGCCCGCGCTCTGGTCTCAGTCATGCCGCCTGCCCACATCTCGACACATGGACCATAAACATGGGTCATGCCCCCTGCCGGGGCAGACCCTGCGGGCTTGGGGCCAGACCCCTCGCATCTTGCCTCTCGTCTTTCATGGATGTCGGAGGCGAGGGGTCTGACCCCAACACTGGAGCCAGCCGCATGCGCATCCTCTACGCCTGGATCGTGGCACTCGCCGCAAGCCTCGGCGCAACGGCCCACGCCCAGCTCCCGTTCCCCTTCGAGCCGCAGCCGGACTTCAGCCGTCCGCAGCAATGCACCAGGGACTACATCCGCTCGGTCGAGAGCCTGGTGACAGCCCTGGAGAAGCTGCGCACAGCCGGTCCCGAGGCGATCGGCCGGATGTGCACCCTGGTCGAGATGGGCCGCGCGTGGCTCGGCGGCGAATTGCCCGACGACGTCCGCCGGGAGCTGCGTGGCCTGCTGGGCGTCGATGTGGACTTGAAGCGCCTGGCCGAGCAGTGCCGCGCCGGCCAGGACGGCATCGCGCAAGAGCTCGTCATCAAGCTCCGGCAGCTGCGGGCCGAGATGGCGCGCTGCGACGACACCATCTGAGCACCAGGCCTTTCCCAACCGATCGGGCGCTTTCCGGCGGCGGCATCAGCTGCGATCGACGTTCACGATAGCCTGGGCGAAGGCCTGCGGCGCTTCTTGCGGCAGGTTGTGGCCGATGCCGCCGCCGATCAGCCGATGCTCATACCTGCCTGCGAACTTCTTCGCATAGTCGGCGGGGTCCGGATGGGGTGCCCCGTTGGCATCTCCCTCGAGGGTGATCGTTGGGACGCTGATCACCGGGAACTCGGCGAGCCGCCGTTCCAGATCGTCGTACTTGCGCTCCCCGTCGGCCAGGCCGATCCGCCAACGGTAGTTGTGAATCGCGATATCGATGTGATCCGGGTTCTGCAATGCCGCCGCGCTGCGATTGAACGTGGCGTCGTCGAATTTCCATTCCGGAGACGCGAGCTCCCAGATGAGCCTGGCGAGCTCGTTGCGGTATCGCGTGTAGCCGGCGCGGCCGCGCTCCGTGGCGAAATAGAACTGATACCACCAGGCAAGCTCGGCCCGCGGCGGCAGCGGCATCCTGTTGGCCTCGGGGCTGCCGATCAGGTAGCCGCTGACGGAGACCATGCCCCTGCAGCGCTCCGGCCAGAGCACTGCCAGGATGTTGGCGGTCCGCGCGCCCCAATCGCAGCCGCCCACCACCGCCTTCTCGATCCCGAGCGCATCCAGCAGGGCGACGGCATCGACGGCGATCACCGACTGCTGGCCATTCCGCGGCGTCTCTCCTGCCAGGAAGCGGGTCGTGCCATATCCGCGCAGATAGGGCACGATAACTCGATATCCCGCATCAGCCAGCAGTGGCGCCACGTCGACATAAGTGTGGATGTCGTAGGGCCAGCCATGCAGGAGCAGCGCCACAGGCCCGTCGCCGGGGCCGGCCTCGGCGTAGCCGATGTTGAGCACGCCGGCATCGATCCGCTTCAGCGAGGCGAACGAGCTGTGCGTTCCCGGCTTGATTGCCGGCACCCTTGCACCCTTTGGTGTGCGCGACTGCGCTCCGGCGAGACCAATCCTGCCGAGCTGGGTCCCGGCAAGGCTAAGGACGGCAGCGCCAAGGAGGCGGCGTCGATCTCGATTGATCGCCTCGGATCTGTTCCGCGTGTCCATGCTGAGCTGCGTCGGGGTCGGCGGGGCTGCGCGCACCGTCCGGACTGGAGGCTTGGCAAGCCGCATCCTCTGCCGCGCAAAGGTTTAGGCTATCGGGACAAACCCGCGAAAGCGCAAGAACAACACGCGGATGGCGATGAGATCGGAGCGCCGCCACATATTGGCGAGCAGGCTCGCGTCACGCAGGCCGCTCGAGTTTCTCCATCCGGCGCAATGCCCGACCGGTCACGTCTATATCAACTCTCGGTTGTCTTATACCTCGACTGCACCGGGTAATCGCGCCTACTCTGGTCCAGCCGGCCGCCAGCACCGGCGGCACCGGCGTTGGCATTTTTG
>DATMZP010000254.1:0-5925 GCA_035573595.1 Hyphomicrobiaceae bacterium | reverse complement strand
TCGACATCACCGGCGACGCGTTCCATCCTGAGTGGAACTACACGATCAAGCCGCGCCAAAAGTAGCGGTTATTGTCAGAGGTGTCCTTAGGCTGGCGGCGGCACCGCTCGGCATGAACCTCCCCGTCAAGACAATGCCCTTGGCGTGCACGGCACGGTTGGTCGTCTGTTTGCCGAACACGCCGTTCAGCGCATCGACCATCTGATCGGGCGTCGATATCTGATGCGGATACCCCTGTGCCATTGTCGGCGTCGGAATCAGCAAGGCAGTCAGTAGTGAACCCACCGACACATACCGACGGCGAAGGGACGCTCCCGTTGCTTCTAACATTTCACCCTTCCTTCAACGCTGGCCGGGCGACGATCGAGCAGCGTAGATCATAGAAATGACTGACGGCCATCGGCGATTTTCCGGCTTACGCGAGGGGGTAACTATGTATGAGGGGAAGCGCATCACATCAGTGAGTTGGCCCCGCGGTCCTCCCGTCTCCGCCACGGCGAGGGAGTACCCCATCTTGTGTATGAATCGCTGGGGACCAAGGAGACTGCCCGTCAATTCGACATTGAGGTGCGAGCGCACGACTCTCAACGCGGTAAAGCGGTCGCCCGTGATGGGCCCGCGTCCGAATTGGGTGAACCTGACAGAAATCGCCGCAGCGGGTGACAACGGCGGAGCCGGTCAGCAGCATGATCCGCCCAGAAGCCCTCGGCCGAAAGGAAGTCCCACAGGCGGGCTTTAGGCAATCTGAAGAGGACCTGACCCTGGCAGGCGCGTGACAAGATCTGGACCGATCAGCTTGGCGGGCGTGTAGGCGCCTCCCGGCACGCTGTTCGCCAACAGGTGCTCCACCACGGCCAGCGCGCCTGTCACTGTCAGGCTGTAGCCGTTCGCCGTCTTGATGCGAGCGGTGCGTTTGTCGCCCCGCGCATTCGTAGCCTCTCCCCACACGAACGTCGGCTGCGCGTCGCGCTTGACCGCAGAGGGGCCCTTGACCGTCCTTTCGATGCGCCGCTTCATGAATCGCTGCACCAGGCCCGTGCCGACCAGCCACTTGAGCCGGTTGGCACGCCGCAGCCGTGCGACCATCGCCGGCGAGCCGGGAATGTAGACCTCGATGTTGGGAATGCCTGTCGTGGCGTAGGCGGTCGAGATATCGCCCCAAGGAATGGTCACGGCAAGCTTCTCGCCGTCGCCAAAATCGATGCGCCGGGTCTTGTAGGCGAGCGGGACGGAGATGATACGCCCGTCCTGGCGCACCTTGCCGCCCTGCGCGAGGCCTTCGACCGAGGTCTTCGCGGTTCCGGGGGAGAAGCCTGAGCGGGAGTCAAACCCCAGCACCAGGTGCGTCGCATCGGGCAGCGCGGCCTTGAGCGCCGCCGCGACACAGTCAGTGGGGATCACGTCGAAGCCTACTCCCGGGCATACGACAATGTCCGCAACCCGTGCCGCCGCCTCCAGCGTTCGCGCGTGCTCGAACACGCTGATTTCGCCTGTGATGTCGAGGTAGTGGGCGCGCACGGCGAGGCAGGCCGCCATCATAGGTGCGGCCGTTGCCGAGAACGGTCCCGCACAATGGAGGACAAGCCCCATCCCTTCGACGCCCCTGGAGGTTGCCGCCGCATTCGCGAGATCGAAGACGCGCGCCCGCAAGCCAAGGCTCGCCGCCAGCGCTTCCATTTTGGCCGCCGTTCGGCCGGCCAACACCGGCTTCAGGCCGCGGCCGACCGCTTCCCGCGCGATCAGCTCGCCCGTGTAGCCATTGGCACCATAGATCATCCACGGGGTTTGCACGGTCTCTCTCCCTTCGGCTTGCCGCCTCTCGGGGCCGTAGACCATGGCCGGGCGGTGGTCAATCGCGGGGCAAAGACGCTTGCTAGAGCGCTTTCCAACCGGTGTGAATCGGAGCCGCACATTGCGGCGGCTCCTCCCAGTCTCCGCCGCCAGTCTCGGCGGCCAGTCTCTGGCCAGTCTCGGTGGAAGGACGCGAGGCCGCGAGACGTCTCGCGTCGACCTCTTGAAGCAGCCCTGCGGAGCATCGTTGCATCCGTGGCCCCGTTACTCGTGCCGGGCGTCGCCGCGGAGATCTGCGGTACGGGTGCAACGGGCGGGAAGAAGCCAGGCCATCTTTCTGTCACGGGCTTTTCCACGAGCGCCAACGCCACCATCCCCACCGGCGGGGCCGGCGAGGTGCGACGGGTGCGCGAGTGCCTACTCCGCAACCATGAAGGGGGCGGTTGCCCGTCCCTACGCGTTGCCTTTCGGCATCCGCGCCGGCGCGACGAATTTGGGCACGCTGCAAACTGCGGCCGTTCCGCAAGTGTGGACCTGTGAGGGTCAGACACCGTCAGTCACGGTCGGCCATGTGCCTCTCGGCGGTCTCCGGTCTGCTTTCGACGCGGCGGTGGTGGCCGCTTGGAAATCGCGGGCTCAGCCGCCGAGATACGCGGCCTTGACGTGCGGGTCGTTGAGGAGGGCCAGGCCCGGACCGGACATGGTCACGCGGCCCTGGTCCAGCACGTAGGCGCGGTCGGCCAGCTCCAGGGCAGCGAACGCGTTCTGCTCGACCATCACCACGGTCACGCCCTCGGCCCGGATGGCCTTGACGATGTCGAAGGTACGCTCGACCAGGTTGGGGGCGAGGCCGAGCGAGGGCTCGTCGAAGAGCACGAGCTTGGGGCGCGACATCAGCGCGCGCGAGATCGCCAGCATCTGCTGCTCGCCGCCCGACAGGGTGCCGGCCGCCTGATGGCGCCGCTCGAACAGGATCGGGAAGCGCTCGAACAGCCGCTCCATGTCGGCCGTCACCTGCGCCCGGTCGGAGCGCAGGTAGGCGCCCATCTCCAGGTTCTCCAGCACGCTCATGTAGGGAAACACGCGCCGCCCCTCCGGGCAGTGGGCGATGCCGAGCTCCAGGATGCGCTTCGGCGAGGCGCGGACAATGTCCTCGCCCAGGAACACGATGCGGCCGGCGGCCGGCGGCAGCACGCCGGAGATGGCCTTCAGCGTGGTGGTCTTGCCCGCGCCGTTGGCACCGATCAGGGCCACAAGCTCGCCCCGGCCTACCTCCATCGACAGCTGGCGCACGGCCGCCACCTTGCCGTAATGGCAGACGAGCCCCTCAACCTTGAGCACGGACGTACCTCTCCCCCAGGTAGGCGCGGATCACGTCCGGGTCGCGCTGGATCTGTGCGGGCGAGCCGCCGGCAATGATGCGCCCGTGGTTGAGGCAGATGACGCGGTCGGAGACGCCCATCACCATCCGCATGTCGTGCTCGACCAGCAGGATGGTGATGCCGAGCGCGCGGATGCTGGCGAGCAGGCGCATGAAGCTCGCGGTCTCGGCCGGGTTCATCCCCGAGACCGGCTCGTCGAGCAGCAGCAGCTTCGGCTTGGCGGCAAGCGCGATGGCCACTTCCAGCAGCCGCAGCTCGCCGTAGGGCAGCGCCGAGGCGAGGTCGGCGGCGCGGGCGTCGAGCTCGACGAAGGCGAGGATGCGCCGAGCCTCCTCGACCAGCGCCTTCTCCTCCCGCGCGACCCACGGCAGGCCCAGCATGATGGCAAGCGGCGTCTGCTTCGAGGCCAAGTGCAGTCCGAGCAGCACGTTGTCGAGCACGCTCTGACCCATGAAGACGCTGGTCTTCTGGAAGGTACGCACGACACCGCGCTGGGCGATCTCGTTGGGCCTCAGGCCGTCGATCCTGGCGCCCCGGTAGGTGATCGTGACGCCGTCCGACGCGATGTAGCCCGTGATGGCGTTGAACGCGCTGGTCTTGCCGGCACCATTGGGGCCGATGAGCGACAGGACCTCGCCGGTGCGGACCTCGAAGCTCAGCCCCTCGACGGCGGTCAGTCCGCCGAAGCGGATGGTGAGGCCGTCCACGACCAGCTCGGCGCCAGCTTGCGGCTCGCTCGGGTGCTGGCTCGGATGCAGGCTCATTGGGCCGCCTCGACACTCGCTTGCGGCGGCGCTGCGGGAGCCGGAGTGCCTCGGCGGGCCTGCCACCAGTCGCGCAGGGCCGGCACGATGCCCTGGGGCAGGAAGTAGAGGAGCAGCACCATCAGCACGCCATAGATCACCCACTGCACCTCGGGGCCGATCTCCAGCGAGCGCAGCGTCTCGGGCAGCAGGCCAAAGATGCAGCCGCCCACCACCGGGCCGGCCAGTGTGCCCTTGCCGCCGGTCACCACCATGATCACCATGGTCACCGTGTAAATGAACAGGAACACGTCAGGATCGACGATGCGCACGTAGTGGGCGTAGAGCGTGCCGGCAGCACCGGCAATGGCGGCGGATACGATCGTTGTCAGCACCAGATAGCGCGTCACGTCGACCCCGATGGAGACCGCAAGCGGCTCGTTCTCCCTGAGCGCGATCATGGCCCGGCCGGCGCGCGAGGTGACGAGCCTGCGGATGAGGATGTAGGAGACGACCGCGACCGCGAGCACCAGATAGTAGTTGGCCGGCTTCCTGAGGAAGGAGATCTCGAACAGCCCGGGAGCCCCCAGCCTGAGATAGGGGATGTTGTTGAGAGCCATCGGCCCTTGCGTCAGCTCCACCCAGTTGAGGGCGACGAGCCGGATCACCTCGGCGAAGCTGACCGTGACGATGACGAAGTAGGCACCGCGCACCTTGAACGAGATGCGGCCGATCACCCAGCCGCACAGCCCCGCCACCACCGTGCCGCACGGCATCGCGAGCCAGACCGGCTTCGGGTCGAGCGTCACCTCCCAGTTGGGGAGCAGGTGCACGGAGAAGCCAAGCGAGACCAGGCTCGACGTGTAGGCGCCGATGCCGAAGAAGGCGACGTGGCCGAGGCTCAGCTGGCCCGTGTAGCCGAGGAGCAGATTGAGACTCATCGCGGCGATGATGAAGATGCCGGTCATGACGAGCACGTGCAGGACGTAGAGGTTCGTCAGCCAGACCGGGACGGAGACCAGAAACAGCAGCCAGGCGATGGTGACGGCCCGCTTCACCCGATGCGCTCCTTCTGCGCAAACAGGCCCGTCGGCTTCAGCAGCAGGATGGCGATGATCAACAGGAAGCCCATGGCGTCGCGGTAGCCGGAGGAGATGTAGCCTGCGCCCAGCTCCTCCATGAAGGCGAGGATGAACCCGCCCACGGTGGCGCCGGGGATGCTGCCGAGTCCGCCGAGGATGACGATGGCGAACGCCTTGAGAGAGGCGAGATCGCCCATGGTCGGATAGACAACGAACACGGGGCCGAGCAGTGCGCCGGCGGCGGCGGCGAGCCCGGAGCCCAGGGCGAAGGTGAAGGTGTGGATCCGGCCGATCTCCACGCCCATCAGGGCGGCGGTCTCGCGGTCCTGGAAGGTGGCCCGCATGGCCTTGCCGATTTTCGTGCGGTTGATGAGGGCATAGGTGGCCGCAATCAGCGCCAGCGCCACGACGAACACGAACAGTCGGTTCCAGGAGACGGAGACCGCGCCCAGCACCAGCGGCGCGGACGGGAAGGGCGTGTTGATCGACTTGGCCACACCCGACCAGACGAGCTGCTCCATATTCTGCAGCGCGATCCAGGCGCCGATCATGACGAGCATGGTGGTGTCGATATCGGCGCCCTGCAGGCGGCGCAGCAGGACGAGCTCGACGAGCGCACCCAGCGCAACGCCCATCGCCACGGCGAGCGGCAGGGCCAGGTAGAAGTTGGCGCCCAGCACCATCACCCACAGGTACATCATGTAGGCGCCGAAGGCGTACAGCTCACCGTGTGCGAAGTTCACCACCCGCATGATGCCGAAGATCAGCGTCAGGCCAATGCCCAGGAGCGCGTAGGTGCCGCCCAGGATGAGTGCGTTCAGGAGGTGCTGGAGGAGCTGGTCCATGGGATCTTCTCCCTCTCCCCGCTCGCCCTCGGCCATCCGCGGGCAGTGCCCTCGCCTCAAGGGACCGAGGGCGAACGGGGAG
>DATMZP010000253.1:0-9744 GCA_035573595.1 Hyphomicrobiaceae bacterium | reverse complement strand
CCGTCCACGCTGGCCCGCGAGTGCTCGCTCATCGGGATCAACGTACTCAGTAGCCCGGCCTTGATGGAAGCCTACGTGCGTCTGCTCAGTGGCGTACAGCGCCCCGACGCCGTCGGACGCGCGTCACACACGAACGGAAATGGAGGCAAGACATGACCGAGGAAGAGCGAGACGACCTGCAACGCCGCTATATCGTGGCCTTCGAGCAAGCCGCAGCCAATATCGCGGCACTGGTCAAGATCGAGAACGAAGCCAAGGAAGAGCGGGCGAGGGGGCTGAAGGCCATGGCCCAGCCGAGTGAGGGCCACCCATGACCTACGTGACCCAGGCGACGCTGCGCCGCTCGCGGACGCATGACGGGCGGCCGGCGCAGGAGCGCATCGCACAGTTGGAGGCCGAGGTGGCGGCGCTGCGCGCGGAAGTGGCGCGGCTGCGGGCCGAGAAGGAGGCGACATGATCCACTACGACCCCGAGGAGCGCGGCCATGTGCGCGGGCGGTGCGCCCGGTGCGGGTATGCCGGGTGGAGCGACGACTGCGGCCAGTGCCCGAACTGTGAGCCGGTGCCGGTGCCGGATGCGGAGGACGCGGATGATCCCCTATAGCGTGCTGTATCTGGCCTGCTTCTTCGCCTTCGGCGTCGGCTTCCTGCTCGCCGGGTTCTTTCGGGACGCGCGGTGATCATGATCTGCGCGGGATGGCGGGATGTCGAGGAACGGCTCGTCCACGCCCGAGCCAAGATCCTCGTGCCGGAGGACGGGAAGGACGCGCGGGTGAGCCACGGCATTTGTGCCGAGTGTCGGGATGCCTTTCTCGAGCGGGCCGCGCGGGCGCATGCGGCCAAGGAGCTGGCGAAATGCTCTGCACCTACACCCGCGCCATGACCGACTGGCGGCTGCGCCAGGCGCTGCGCGACTACATGGTGTCGGCCATGCTGGACGACCGCTGCATCTGCGGGCATGACCGGGACGCGCACGCGGCGGGCGGCGACTATTGCCGGGTGCCCGATTGCGTGTGTGAAGGCTGGATGGCGAATGACTAACGGAGGAGGGACGCGCCCATGACGGATCTCGTGAAGCACCAGGCCCCCGACGTGATGACGCTCGGGGCCGTGTTCACCAAGAGCGGCTACTTCCAGGACGCCCGCGAGGCCAATCAGGCCATCGTGAAGATCCTCGCGGGCCAAGAGCTCGGGTTCGGCCCCGTCGCCAGCATGACGGGCATTAACATTGTGAAGGGCAAGGTGTCGCTCTCGGCCAACCTGATCGCGGCGGCCGTGAAGAAGGGCGGGAAATACAACTACCGCGTGGCCGAGCTGACGCCCACCGCCTGCAAGATCGTGTTCTTCGAGGGCAAGGAGCAGATCGGTGAGTCGTCCTTCACGATGGAGGACGCGGCGGCGGCGGGGATCGCCAACGAGAATTATCGCAAGTATGCCCGCAACATGCTCTTCGCCCGCGCCATGAGCAACGGGGCCAAGTGGTTCACGGCCGACGTGTTCGGGGGGCCGGTCTATACCCCCGACGAGCTGGGGGCCAAGATCGACATGGAGACGGGCGAGATGCTGGAGCGGCCGAAGGATGAGCCCGTCATTCTCCCCGCCGCGGGCACGGTGAGCGAGGCGCAGGCCGAGCAGGAGGCGGCGGACCTCTTCAAGACCCCCGACGAGGAGGAGCACGCCGAGAAGGTGGCGCTCATTGGGCGCATTGAAGCCGGATACGCCAAGCTCAAACTCGCCGCGCCCGAACAGGTCGCCACTTGGGAAAAGCACACCGGAGGGCTGGCAAAGTTTCTCGATCCCGAGGACGCCTCGCTGGACGCGCTCAATATGCTGCTCGATGAGTTGCGCGCGCGCTACGCCGCACAGGAATCGAGGAGGAAGCGGTGAGATATCCAGAGATCTGGGAGCATGCCGTCGGCCGGAAGATGCAGCCAGAGCCGAATACGGGGTGTTATTTGTGGATGGGAGACATCGGGTCTGGCGGATACGGGGAGATTCGCGCGTGGGAGTTTGGGGGCGCCAGGCTTATGGCGCATCGATTCTCCTACATACTGGCCATAGGCGAGATCGAGCAGCCGCTGGTTATCGATCATCTGTGTCGTAATCCGCGGTGCGTAAATCCCCGACATCTCGAGCCGGTCACGCGCCCAGTGAACACACTGCGCGGAGTAAATTGCATGGCCAAGAATGCCGCGAAGACGCACTGCGCGGCGGGCCATGCCTTCACCCCAGACAATACCGCACCCGCCGGAGCGTATGGCCGACGCTGCAAAGAGTGCCACCGACTAGAATCCAATGCGCGGCGCCGCGCGGCTGGTGTCCCTGCGCTCCCACGCCGGATCGTGCTCACATGAAGGCCATGGCTCCCGAGCGCCTGTTCAAGGTGCTGAACGCCGATGGCACGGCCTACCATGGCGGCACGCTGCGCTGGTCGCTGCCGAATGGGCACCCAGGGAAGTGGCATGCCGTGCGCGGCGCACTGATGCCCTGCGAACGCGGGCTCCATCTCTGTCGGGAGCGGGATCTGATGCAGTGGCTCGGCCCCGCGCTCTATCTGGCCGAGACGAAGGGCGAGCGCGTGGAGGCCGATGACAAGATCGTCGTGCGGCGGGCCCGGCTCATGGCGAAGGTCGAGACCTGGACGGACCGGACGGCGCGCCATTTTGCGGTGACCTGTGCGCGCCGGGCGCTGGAGCGCGAGCGGAGCGCGGGGCGCGAGCCCGACCCGCGGAGCTGGGCCGCGCTCGATGTGGCCACGGCCTATGCCGAGGGGCAGGCGGATGCCGAGGCCCTGGCTGCCGCGCGGGCTGCCGCGGGGGCTGCCGCGCGGGATGCCGCGGGGGCTGCCGCGCGGGATGCCGCGGGGGCTGCCGCGTGGGCTGCCGCGCGGGCTGCCGCGCGGGCTGCCGCGCGGGATGCCGCGCGGGCTGCCGCGCGGGATGCCGCGGGGGCTGCCGCGTGGGTTGCCGCGCGGGCTGCCGCGCGGGATGCCGCGGGGGCTGCCGCGCGGGATGCCGCGGGGGTTGCCGCGCGGGCTGCCGCGTGGGCTGCCGCGGGGGATGCCGAACGGCAGTGGCAGACCGAGACGCTGCTGGCCCTGCTCTTCCCATGAGGCACATCAAGCTCTCAGCGGTCGTGGGTTGGGGCCTGCACCGCCACGCGCCGGCCGAGTACATCGTCGGGATCAGGCCGGCCACGCCTGATCCCGAGCCCACCGTGGAGCAGGTGGCGGCGTGGCGCGTGCGCTGGGCGGCCACGTGCAGCGAGAAGACGGCGCGGACGTTGTGCGCGTTGGAGCAGGCGTTTGGCGGGTCGCAAGCCTCTTGATGCGCGCCGTTGGCTGCTGCTATTCTAGTAGTCGGCGGGTGGTGGGCGCGACCATCCGTAAGTCGGCCGGGCTGTCACTCGGCTGGGCCCGCCATCTTCCCCTAACCCTTGACAGGGGGTGCCGATGGAGCGGTTCGGAGTTCCCGACCCATACGATTCCCATGAAGCGGCCCTGCGGTTTCTCCATCAAGACCTTGATGGTCTATCGCCGCGGCGGTTGCGGGTCGAGTTGTGGCGCACCGAGGCCGCGCTGCTGGCGATCCCTGAGCGCAATCGGAGCGATGTGGCGGAGCGGGCCTGGGATTGGTGGTGGGCCCGCCATGAGGCCGTGCGGCACGCCCTCCAAGTCTCGCCCGCTCGATGACCGAACCCACGGTCCAGAAGATCGGGGACAGCTACTTCGTCGGGTGGGGGCAGGGCATCATCTTCGAGTTCCATCATCTGAAGGATCACAGCGATGGGCTGTCGGGCGAGTTGTCCATCACGCAGGAGGGGTTTCTCGCGCACTGGGGGCGTTTGTCGCTCGCCTCGGCTCTGGCCCGCAACGGCGCGGCCAAGAACGCGGTCGAAGCCAAGCCCGGATTGCCGTGGCGGGCCATGGTGGACGAGTCCTGCCACCGCGTCGTGCTTGCGGCCAGGCAGGGCGCGCCGGTCAGCCCGCTCGAGGCCAAGCCGCCGGCCGCGGACAAGTGGCTCGTGGAGGGGCTGGTCCCGGTCGGAGACACCACGATCGTCTTCGGGGATGGGGGCAGCGGCAAGAGCTTGTTTGCCTTGGCCTTCGGGGTCTGTGCCTTGCTCGGTGTGCCGCTGGGGCTTTGGCGGGTCGGGCCGGTGCAGCGGATCTTGTACCTCGATTGGGAGTCCAGCCGCAGCGACCACGAGGAGCGCCTGTGGGGACTCACGGGGCCGCTCAGCCCCATCCCGGAGGGATCGATCCTCTACCGGCCCATGGTGCGGCCAGCGGCCGAGGAGGCGAGCGAGTTGCGCGCCCTGGTCGCCCGGCATCAGGTGGACCTCGTGATCTGTGACAGCCTGGGCCCTGCGTGCGGCGCCGAGCCCGAGACGGCGGGGGCGGCCACGGCCGCGCTCAACGCCCTCCGCTCCTGCGCCCCAGCGACCCGCCTGGTGATCGCGCACGTGTCCAAGGCCGAGGCCGACCGCACCCAGGGGCATAGCCGCCCGTTTGGCAGTGTGTATGTCTACAACCTCGCCCGGAGTGTGATCGAGGCGAAGCGGGGCGACACCACCGATGAGCGGGAGTTCACGCTCACCCTGACGCACACCAAGGCCAATAAGGGGCCCCGGCGCCCCCAGACCGCGTTGCGGTGGCTGTTCGATGACGAGGGCTATATCAGCATCAGGAAAGGAGATCCTGAGATGGCGCGGGCACCGATTGCTACCCGAATCTTGGCTCAACTCCGCTCCGGCGCCCAAACCGCACAGGACATCGCGACGGAACTGGGGGTCGATGACCGCTCCGTGCGCGCGCGGCTGGGGGACCTCGCCAAAGCGCACAAGGTGCAGAACCTAACCGCACTGGCTGGTGGCAAGGGCAATAAAAACCTTTGGGGACTGATAGATAAAACCGCACGGGTTGAGCCATGCTAACCGCACAGCCTTTGTGCGGATACGTCCGAATTGGGGGCGGTGCAGTCGCCCCATTCGTAACCGCACAGCATTGGGTTCTCTATAGGGTGTGCGGTTTGGAAGCCGCCCGGTGAGACCGCGACCCACCGTGTTCGTCCCCGGCACGCTCACTAATCACATGAACGGGCGGGTCCACTGGCGCGTGGAGTCGCGCTACCGCAAGACGTGGCGCACCAAGGTCCACGCGGCGTGGCTCGCGAGCGGCCTGCGCGACCAGGTGGGCGGGCCGACGGTGGCCAAGCGCGTGTGGCTGACGGCCTACACCTGGAACGTGCTCGACCATGACGGCTTGGTCAGTGCGCTCAAACCTACGCTCGATGGCCTGGTCGATGCCAAGGTGATCCACTCGGACGCGCCGAGCTCGGGGCACTCCGTGATTTATTCCCAGCAGATCCGGCGCGGCGGGCGCGGGGTCGAGATCGTGGTGGAAGACCAGTGATCCTCCTGCTCCTGGCCTGCCTGCTGACCGCGCCGGGCCTGAGCCAGCAGCCCAACAGCGCCTGCTACGTGGTGGACGCGCAGATGGCGCAGCATCGACCCTGCAAGCCTGAGGAGGGCCGCTAGGCGGGCTCAGGCGGGGCGATCGGGGGGGAGGATGACCGAGACTATGAGGCTAGTAGCGCGCGTGGGGTGGCGAGGCGAGATAGGCGATGGCGGCGCGCAGGAGGCCGACCTGATCGCGAAATTGGCCGAGCCCATTGTTACAGGCCCCACAGAGCAGGCCGCGTACGAGGTTCGTCACATGGTCGTGGTCGATGCAGAGCCGGACGGCGTGGCGCTTGCAGATACTGCAGCGGTGGCCATGCGCGGCCCGGAGCTGGCGCTTCTGGTAGGCCGTGAGGGGCCAGGTGAGGGGTCGATCCACGCGCTGGGCCCTGGACGTATTGGGATGGGGGTCCAGATAACCCGGGGGCACCCAGCCTTTGCGCTTGCAGGACGCACACATATCGGGGCGGCCCGGGAGGTCGATGCGGTAGTCGTGGATCGGCTTCCGCTTCTTACAACTGCAACATTCCCGCGTAATTATCTCGCCTGCACTTCGACTGATATTCATGCGAAGTGTATAGCACCTACCAGCCCGCTAGCACAAGCGGATTCGATAGTCCTTGACACTGCCTCCCCGATTATGGTGCTTCCCTTAGTGTGACAGTGGCTTTGGTGATCCGTCTGGCCTAACCACTCGCGGTCAAATCTCCCCTTGACACCACGAGCACTCTAGTAGCACGCTCCCCGGTGATGCCGTCCACGGCCCTGTCGACTGCGGTCTACGCTCCCATCGAGCCCATCCCGCACCGCGACCGCCGCCGCGCCGGCCAACCGACGCCCGATGGCTGGCCCCAGGTCTTCATCGCCAAGCTCACCGAACACGGCAAGGGCTGGAAGGCCGCCAAGCAAGCCGGCGTCTCCTACGACACCGTCCAACGCCTCCGCGCCCTCGACGCCCAGTTCCGCACCGATGAAGCCGACGCCATGCGGGAGTTCACCGAATCCCTCGAAGACAACCTCGACCGCATCGCCAGCGGCGCCGACATGCCGGCCGTCACCGCCAACATCGTCCGGCTCAAGAAGCTCGACCCCGTCGGCTACGTCGAGCGCAACCTGCAGATCACCGCGAGCTTTACTACCGAGCTGCCCAGCCAGGACGGCAAGATCCTCCTCCTGGCCATGCTCGGCCAACCGACCGGCGAACTGACGACCCCGGCGATTGAGGTGGCTCACGCCTCAGCCGACGCCACGCCAACGCGCGCGACGCCATGACGCGGTGTAGCCAGGATGCGCGGTGACGCGCCTCGACGTGATATTAGGACGCCCCGTGCAAGTACGCGTCGGAACACACCGGAGTCGAGGTCACAGGTGATAACGGGGATTATGTCCAGTATCGCCGCAGCGCGTCGTCAATACGATCAGGCACATAGACCGTGTCCCTACCAGGCCCCCGGGGGTATCAGCGCGCAAGGAGACGCATCGGCATGACGCAGCGTGGCCAGGCCGGCGACCGATCGAGGCTCGTGGGAGTCCCAGGATTCCGGTTTGTACGGGCACGGGCCACCCTCACGCCTGCGTTGCTCCCATGACCGAAGAGCGAAATTCTGCGGCAGGGGAGAAAAGGTGCCCGCGGTGCGAAGCGGTCAAACCGCTGGCGGGGTTCTACGTGTGGCAAGGGAGGCCGACGTCCTCGTGCCGAGCGTGTCAGTGCGCGCGGGCGAAGGAGCGCCGAGCGGCGGGGCTGGTGCAGCATCTGGATCGAGCGCGGTATGCCCGGGATGAGCGGCTGCGGGCGCGCCAGCGGCAACAGGCGCAGCAGTGGCGGGTGCGGAACCCGGAGAAGGTGCGCGCGGAGCGGGTGGTAGACCGAGAGGTGCGAGCGGGGAGGTTGGTGCGGCAGCCGTGCGAAGTGTGCGGCCAGCCGGCGCACGCGCATCATGCGGACTACCGCCAGCCGCTGGCGGTGCAGTGGTTGTGCCCGCTGCATCACGCCCGGCAGCACGCGATGGAGGGACGCCTGGCATGAGCGAGCCGGTGGACGTGATGCGGTTGCGGGACGCGACGCGGGAGTTGCCGCCGGTGGTGGCGGGGGCGTTGTTGGCGGTGCTGACGCGGCTGGTGGAGGGGCAGGAGGCGGTGCACGCGCGGCTGGACACGCTGGAGCGGGGGCTGAAGGCGCGGGGGAGTCTGTGAGCGAGGCGGCGCCTCCGACGCCCTGCCCGCTCTGCGAGGAGCTGGCGGCGACGTATCGCGAGCTGGACGCGGCGCGGCAGCAGGTGGCGCAGCTCACGGCGCGGCTGGCGCAGGTGGAGGCGCGGGAGTGGCAGCGGTATCCGTTGGGGCGGGTGTGAGGCCCGAGCCGGGGGCGCATCCCGGGCGGGGCCTCGGGGTGTTGCTCCTCTGCGCGCTGGTGCTGGGCCTGACGCTATGGCTGACGCGCTAAAGCTCGTGCTGCTCGGCGGGGCCGTCGTCGCCCTGGCGCTCTGGGCGCTCGGGCGCGACGTGGGGCTGTGGTGATGGGCGACTCGCAGGCGCCGCTCGGCGCGCGGCTCGGGCGGCTGCACGCCTGGCGCGATCGCGGCAGCGTGTACACGGAGGGGTTGCGCACCTCCGCGCAGGCCGCGCTGCTGATGGCCGGCGTCGCCAAGGGGGCGGCGTTCACGGGTACCGGCTGGGCGCTCGCGCTCGGGCTGGGGCTCTTCGTGGGCCTGGAGGCGTTGAAGGTGACGCTCGGCTACTGGGACTACCGGCTGCGGGTGATGCACGAGATGCAGCGGATCGTGGCCGAGGCGAGCCCGGTGACGATGCGGATGGTGGCGGCGCTGGAGAAGCGGGCGGGATGAGGCACGCGCTGCTCGTCGCCTTCTGGCGGGTGCGAAGGGAAATCTGGCGGCAGCGGGAGGCGGCGCTCCGCGGGGAATATTGGGAGGGATACGGCTAATGCCAGCCAAAAGTCAGGCCCAGGCCAATCTGTTCCGCGCGGCCGAGCATGGGGCCACATTCGACAAGGCGCAGCAGCTCCGCGACTCCATGAGTCACGGCCAGCTGCACGACTTCGCGGCGACCAAGAGTAAGAATCTCCCGTCCCACGTGCTGCCGCGCGACCACACGGGCGGCGACATCCTGAAGAAGCTGGCGGGGCAGGGGTAGGGTGGCGCGTCTCACCGCCGACCAGAAGGCGGCGCAGGAGCGCGCGGCGATCATCCGCACGCTGCTGCTGGACGACGACGCGCCCACGCACCACGGCTTCGGCGCGCTCTATTCGCTCTTCCAGCTCCTGTCCTTCTCGCGCGGGGCCAGTAACGCCATCTCCCCGCATCTGCACGGCCCGCTCTGCCGGTACATCCACCAGACGCCCTATCAGAAGAACCTCTTTCTCCTCGCGCGCGGCCATCTCAAGACCTCGCTCATCACGGTGGCGCTCTCCATTCTCCAGATCCTGCGCAACCCGCAGATCCGCATCCTGATCGCGGGCAATAAGGCCGAGAACGCGCAGGCGATGCTGGCCGACATCAAGGGGCATCTGACCAATCCCGAACTGATCCGCGCGTTCCCCGAGATCCTGTACGACGATCCCGCGCGCCAGGCCCCGAAGTGGACGGAAAACGTGATCACGGTCAAGCGCAAACGGCACACGCGCGAAGGCACCGTGGAGACGATCGGCATCAGCGGCGAGATCGTGGGCAAGCACTACGACGACGTGAAGTACGACGACATCGTGGGCAAGGAAAATAGCCAGACGCGCGAGGAGTTGCTCAAGACCATCCAGTTCATCCGCTTGACGCAGCCCCTGATCGACCCCGGCGGGCACCAGTGGTACATCGGCACGCCCTGGCACTATGCCGATGCCTACGCGTGGCTGCTCGAGCAGCAGAAGCACCATGGGCTGGAGCTCGGCACCTACCTCCTGCCGTGCTGGGCCGACGCCGCCCAGGGCACGCCGGGCGCCGAATGGGCCGAGGGCTTCGGCTGGAAGCGCGCGCACTACCCGGAGCAGTTCACGGTGGCGGTCAAGCAGCCCGGGAAGAAGTGCCTGATGGACGAGCGGCGGATCATGGGGTTCGCCGAGTTCGCCGCGCAGATGCTGATCGACCCGGTCAGCGCCGACACGGTCTACTTCCCGCGCCAGAAGTTGGCCATCAAGCCCACGCGCGATTTGCCGTCGCTCGACACGTGCTGGCTCGTGATGACGGTGGACCCCGCCATCTCCACGAAGGCGTGGGCCGATTACTCCGCGATCGGCGGCATCGCCTTCGACGGGGCCGGGAGCATGGTGATCGCGGAT